>JAJQBS010000034.1:0-34259 GCA_021203145.1 Lachnospiraceae bacterium
GAGGGATTTGAACCCTCGCGCCGCGTAAACGACCTACACCCTTAGCAGGGGCGCCTCTTCAGCCTCTTGAGTACTTCTCCAGAATCTGAATAACCTTTTGGATGATCTTTCTTTTATTTCTTTCTTACATCTCTTCAAATCCGCGCTCTTTCGCAGCGTTTATTCATTATACTCGCGTGTTTTTCCTTTGTCAACAACTATTTTCGCGTTATCAAAATTTTTTATGGGCAAAATTTTGTCTTTTTCCATTGCGTGACCGTCTGCATTAAGAATTATGGTGGACAGCAGAAACCATTGCCGGCCACCATATGCCATAGAATATCATACATACTTCCGCGCGATTTTCTCAATCACCTGTGCGTCATAATTATCGACGGCCTTCAGCTTTTTACTTCCCGCCGCGACGGACACCTGCGCCAGGACGCCCATTGCGTCCAGCACGTCAAACTGCGGGAACCGCTTTGCACCAAGCACAGAAAGCTCCGTACAGGCCAGCAAAAACACAGGCCGCTCCGCCCTTGTCCTTTGCATGACCCGGGCAAGCCGGTCGGAAAGCTCACCCATATTTTCATGAATCCCGGTCTTTATATCATAAATCAGCGAATGAACCTCCTCGCATCCTGCGTCATCCGGATACACAATCTCCAATGAAAAGTGGTTATATTTCTCATACACCTTCGTGCGCACAGTTCCCAGTGTACCCAGAATACAAACCCGGGACCCCGGACGGGTACACCAGATGTACTCCAATGAAGACTCCAGCATATTGATCACCGGGCAGTCCGATACCGCCTGAATATCATCGTAAAACGCGTGTGCGGTGTTGCACGGAAGCGCAATCCTGCCAACCTGCAGCAGATTCAGTTCCCTGGCTCCCTCCTGCAGGACCGGAAGCGGATTTTCCTCACTCTGCCCCAGCAGGTAAGCACTCCTGTCTGGAATGCTCGATTTGTTCAGGATCACCATCTCAGGGAAGTCCTGATCCTTCTGTGTCTCGGTGCTGCCAAGAATCATCCGGAACAGGGTCTCCGTTGCCTCGCTCCCCATCCCGCCTAAAATGCCTAAATCATACATTGCTGCTTCCTCCGTTTATAACGATCGCATGCTCGTTTTCATTAACCGTCGGCCGGTGAAACATAGCCCGGCACGCCAATCGCGCAAAATGTTCCGATTCTTTCATGCGCGGCTTTTATTCTATCATAGCATAGCCTACGGCCGCAATCAGACTTTAAATACATTGTGTTTCTGGCTCCACCGGCTGTCCATCATTCATAATAGCGCCCCGATCCTGTTCGCTTGTGAATGCCACAGGTGTTTTTCATGTCCTATTGTGCTGTTTCCTGCTGCCAGATGGGCGTCCCGCTTCCCGGTTCCTGCATGTTTGGCCAAATACTCTCCACATACTCATCAGAATAATTGGCATCGATAAATTCCTCCAGCACGTTCTGCGCTTCTTCACCTTCCAGACGATTTACATATCTCGACAGCACGGCGCCGGATAACAGCAGATCCGCGACCATCACTACAATGACAGCCCAGGTGGCGACCATGCCGATCGCCGGGGGAATCCTTTCAATCAGGCCGCTGATTAACGGATACAGGCTCTTCACCCACAGCACGGACAATACGCCCCCAAAAAGACAGAATAAAAGGTTCGTCCTGCCTCCGATGTTGAACATCATGTCACTGTAATCCCAGAAGGTTCTGCCGAACACAAACTCGGAAATGACGCTGCATGTATACTCATAAACGCCCCATAAAACAGCGCCGGAAAGGAATACAAAACGATCCTCCCGGTTCGCCAGCCTCCGCGTGACTATCGTAATAATCACAGCGCCGCAGCCCCACACGATTGAAAATGTGCCGTAAATCACGCTGGTACGGCTCATCCAGACTCCGGTTGTCGCCCACACAAATACCGTCTCAAACAAATCTCCGATAAACGCCCAGATAATAAAAATCCAGAGCAGCTTATTCAGACAGAGTCCCTTCGCGAAGACATATCTGCCGGAACGAATGTCCTCCCGCTCTCCCATTCCCGGGTAAGCACGTTCTAAACGTTTCCAGACCGCGTTGCAAAGCCGGTTGCCCAGATTTTCCTCGGACATGGCCTTTGCAATCTCCTCTCGCGTCCTGGCTGTTCCGGACTTTTTACCGCTTTTTTCCCTCTTTTTCTCTCTGGACTCTCTGCGCCGTCTCATTTCACCGGCATAAATGACTGAAACCATATCCAGCAGCAGCATCCCCAAAAGTACCAGACCCACGATTTGCAAAAGCCAGAGCGGCAGCAGTCTGACAAATGTAAAAACGAAGGGATGCAGCAGCTTGATCATTACCAGAATCACCGCCGATTTTGCAAGTGCCACCGTGGTGCCCTTCAGCTCCCCGCCAAATAGCGTATCCCTCTCATACTGCGAAAGTCTGCGGTGCAGCAGGCGATGCGCCATATCGCTCGTTACAAAATCCGCCACCGACACGGCCACAAGCGTGATGATATACTGCATCAATAAATTAAGAAAGCTCAGCTCCTCCCCGACCGTCGGCAGCACCAGGATCAGTATGTCAGCCATAATCCCGTATTTCGGGCAGAGCGGCATATTAAAAAAACCCCGGTTGCAGAATTTGCGCCTGGTCACGGAGGTGATGACAACCTCGCCCACCCAGCCCATAAAGCCATAAATCAGGAAAAAATTAATAGCTCTGTGTATGAATATTCCATCGTATATCCTTCGCCTGCAAGCAATGTCCGGCCGCTCAGTCCAAAATTCATGACCTGAGATACAACCCACTAAAATAAAATTTAGCCGTTCGGCTCATATTTACTCACTATAATATAAACTAAGCTGAACGGCAAAGTCAAGTGCTTATGTCATGATTGGATCCTATTCGTATTTTAAGTGCCGTCTAAAAGCGTGTACAGATAATTCAGGTAATCCTTTTCGCCTTCAATCAAAAGATTGCTCATCTCCTATGGAAAAACTAAATTTTCAAAAAAATATTTATCCAGACATGGGTGAAATATGTTGTTAGCTTTGGTCACATAGTGTCATACAGCGGACGTATCCGGTCATAAATCCGCGCGAAATCCACCTTACAGTCCCCGCCGTAAATGCCGACCGGCACTTCATCTTCAAATCCATAGACTGTCGCAAAATCGCTCTTTTCGAACTCATAGACGAAAATACTCTTCTGCTTCGGGTCGATTATCCAGTATTCGTGAACGCCCGCTATTTTATATTTTGCAAGTTTCAGATTTCGATCCTTCTTTGCTCCTGCTCCTCGTTTTGTCCGACTGTATTTGCTTTATTTTCTCTTTGCATCTTCTTCCCTCCATCATAAATTCGCTGAGCATTTGAATAATCATTTCCCAAATGCAAAGCCCTTTTCAATATTATGTGCATTTGCAACTATTTTATTTAAATAGATAATACCACAGTTTCTTTTTTGATGCAAGTGTTTTCTCTTATTGTATTTTCTGCTTATGTGATATTTGTGTTTTGTCCTGTCTCCAAAAAGAAGCAATAGTTTTACTTGATTCCAAAAGTGGAATCGACTATAATGATTTTCAGTTTATTGAAATGCAGCAAAGGGAGGATACCATGCCAGTAAAATACGTTTTTGTCACCGGCGGCGTCGTTTCCGGACTTGGAAAGGGCATTACCGCAGCCTCGCTCGGCCGTCTTCTGAAGGCCAGAGGCTACAAGGTCACCATGCAGAAGCTTGACCCCTATATTAATATCGACCCCGGCACGATGAATCCGATCCAGCACGGAGAGGTGTTTGTTACCGACGACGGCGCGGAGACGGACCTCGACCTGGGGCATTACGAGCGTTTTATCGATGAGAGCCTGAATAAAAATTCCAACGTGACCACCGGCAAGATTTACTGGTCCGTCCTGCAGAAGGAACGACGCGGGGACTATGGCGGCGGTACGGTCCAGGTCATCCCGCATATTACCAATGAGATCAAGAGCCGCTTTTTCCGCGACTTTACGACTGACGCCACGCAGATCGCGATTATTGAGGTCGGCGGCACAGTCGGCGATATTGAAAGCCAGCCATTCCTGGAGGCGATCCGCCAGTTCCAGCATGAGATCGGCCATGAGAACGCGATCCTGATCCATGTCACGCTGATTCCATATCTGCGCGCGTCGGGCGAGCTGAAGACGAAGCCGACGCAGGCCAGCGTCAAGGAGCTGCAGGGCATCGGCATCTGGCCGGATATCATTGTGTGCCGCTCCGAGCATCCTCTGAATAAACAGATCAAGGACAAGATCGCCCTGTTCTGCAACGTTCCGAGCTCTCATGTCCTTCAGAATCTGGATGTGGAATACCTGTATGAGGCGCCGCTCGCGATGGAGCAGGAAAATCTGGCGCAGGTGACCTGCGAATGCCTGCACCTTGACTGCCCCGACCCGGATCTGGCAGACTGGAAAGAGATGGTGGCCGCGCTGCGCTCTCCCACACATGAGGTAGAGGTCGCACTGGTGGGCAAATATATCCAGCTCCACGACGCCTACATCAGCGTAGTCGAGGCGCTCAAGCACGGCGGCATCGCGACCCACGCGACAGTCAATATCTGCTGGATCAATTCTGAGGACGTCACCCGGGAAAATGCGGGTGAGCTGCTCGCGGGCGCGGATGGCATCCTGGTACCGGGCGGCTTCGGCGACCGCGGCATTGAGGGAAAGATCGAAGCCATCCGCTACGCCCGCCTGAACAAAATTCCGTACCTTGGCCTGTGCCTCGGCCTCCAGCTCGCCATCGTAGAATACGCGCGCAATGTAATCGGCCTGGACGGCGCGCACAGCATCGAGCTGGATCCGCAGACAAAATATCCGGTCATCGCACTGATGCCGGATCAAAATGGCGTGGAAGATATCGGAGGTACCCTGCGCCTGGGCTCCTATCCCTGCGTGCTTGACAAGACAACGAAAGCCTACGAGCTCTACGGCACGGAGGAGATCCATGAACGCCACCGCCATCGCTACGAGGTCAACAATGATTTCCGCCAGCCCCTTGAGCAGCACGGCATGACCCTCTCCGGACTCTCCCCGGACCGCCGCATTGTTGAGATGATCGAGCTGAAGGATCACCCGTTCTTTATCGCGACGCAGGCGCACCCGGAGCTAAAATCCCGGCCCAACCGCCCGCATCCGCTGTTCCGCGGCTTTATCGAGGCCGCCGGGGAGTATCACAACAAATCCATAGCATTATAATTTACAATCATCACTCAGAAAGGAGGATCCTATGCCAGCCCTGCAGCCACAGCCAGAGTTTATGACTTTGAAACAATATGAATCACTCCCGGAAGGCGTCCGGGTCGAAGTCTTTGACGGCATACCCTATAATATGGCCAGCCCGTCTCAGATCCACCAGACAATCTTAACAGAGCTTCTCGTGTTACTGCGCGATTATATTCGGAAGAAGGGCGGTAAATGCTCCGTCTTTCCTGCACCCTTTGATACGGTTTTAAACGACAGCCCGCTTCTGGTCGTGCAGCCGGATATCCTGGTCGTATGTGACAAGGACAAGCTTGACGGCAAGTGCTGCAACGGCGCACCGGATTTTATTATCGAAATTACATCCCCGGGAAATTCGTCGGACGATTATATCCGTAAGCTGTACTATTATCAGAAGTACGGTGTCCGGGAATACTGGATTGTCGATCCCGAGCGCCGCATCGTATCCGTTAATTACTTTGAAGGCGACCTGATCAATGTCACCTACTCCTTCGCCTCCACTATAAAGGTCAATATTTATGGCGATCTGCTGATTGATTTTGCGGAACTGATGGCCGGGATATGAGCTTCCATCGGATAGGGGAACGCTTTTCCCCTATCCGCCGCGGGGCGCCCCCGGCGGTTCTTCTGTTTTCTCCCTGAAATTTCAAAGCATGATTCAGGTAAGCCGTTTTCTAAAGATAGCGTAATAACAGTTCCATTCAAAATCGTCTCTGATCACAAGATTCCGGGCGCAAGGCAAGAACACCGATGAGTTCTATTTTCTTTGAGCCCCTGACTTAGTTGTCTGATACTTATTCGTCAGCATCCAGCTCCTTCATCAATTCTTCTACAGAAGAACAAATCTCTTCGAGGCAGGCTTCGAAGAACATCCGATAGCTTTCACAGAAACGATTTTCCCAGGCTCCGGCGGACGGATTGTAATCCCGGCAGCGCTGACATCCACCCTTGCAAATCCAGTGAAACTGGCAGGAGCGGCAGGCGTCTGTAAGCTGATACGAGCGCTCGATGAAATGGATATCGCGGCGTTTTTGCTGAATTTGTGCAAAGCTGTTTTCGTTAAAGTTTCCGATCAGATACTTATCAAGCATATAGAAATCGCATGGATAGACATCGCCATTGGCTTCCACGGCCTGCTGAATGCTGCAGATACCCTGCCGGTCGCAGGAGACACCCCGACGATCGTTGGCAATTGCGACATAGTCTTCGAGCGGTTGGACAAAGAGCGCATGTCCGGTTTTAAGATCTTTATTCCAGAGACGGAACAGGTCGATCAGAAACTGCCCGTAAAGTTTTGGGGGGAGTGACCATGGCTGTGTTTGATCGTGTGCCGATGCCCCCGCTGCATCGGCACTACGAATATCATCAGGTGAGTCAACAGGTGTATAACTAAATGCATCGCAATGCTCATCATTATTCAGGTTATTAGTCTTGCTGCTAAACGCATTATCAGTCACGTCATCAAGCGGATCGAGGCAGGCGATATATTGCTGGTATGACCATCCCATTTTTTTATAATAAGAATAAATCGCTTCAATATTTTCTGCAATCTGAGGTGTGACTACGGTAAGAATGTTGTATGGGACAGTAAACTGATCCAGTAATTTCGCAGCGCGGATCACCTGCTCGAACGTGCCGCTGCCTGATGCGTCTGTCCGCCAGAGGTCATGAATTTCCCTGATTCCATCAATCGATAACCCAACCAGAAACTGATGTTCGGCAAAAAAACGGCACCACTGCTCATTGATCAGCAAACCATTTGTCTGGATCGCATTGTAAACAGAAATGCCTTTTTTGTTGTATTTTTTCTGAAATTCAAGAACCTTTTCAAAAAACGGAATTCCTGCAAGGGTTGGCTCACCACCCTGGAACAGATAGTGGATGGCGCCGTCCGCATTCAGGAGCGTCTTGCGGATGACATTTTTCAGTGTGGAGTCCGACATGATTTCGCGGGAAGGCTGCGCGCGGCGGCTGATTTCGTCACGGTAAAAGCAGTAGCTGCAGTTCATGTTACAAAGGCCGGATGCGGGCTTGATCAGAACAGAAACAGGCGGCATAGAGATTCCTTCTTTCCGGGAGATGCAGATATCCTGTGATAGTTACCGACATCATTTTGAAGGATTTCCAGGTATTTGTCAAGAGTGGAGCAGATGCGAATTAACATTGCATTTTTTGCTTCTGGAATGTATAATGTGACAAAAACCGTGAAGCAGTAGCAGGTGTACGTTAGCACCGTTGACTTCCGGGATGTTATGAGAAATGATAAGCGTTTTTTCTCATATAGCGATTTGAACGATAAATGGGACACAAGAAAAAGGCAGGGATGAAAAAAGGAGGGATAATCAGGTGCAAAAAAAGAATATTGTTTTTTATTTTAGTGACCAGCAGCGGGCGGATACCTGCGGCTGTTATGGACAGCCTCTTCCGATCACACCGAATCTGGATCGCCTGGCGGGGAACGGCGTACTGTTTGCGAACGCGTTTACACCGCAGCCGGTCTGCGGACCCTGCAGGGCTCTGTTTCAGACGGGGCAGTATCCGACACGGACGGGCTGTTTTCGAAATAATATTATGCTGCCGGCGGGAATTAAAACACTGGGCAGTTATATGGAGGATGCCGGATATGAGACGGCTTATGTGGGAAAGTGGCATCTGGCCAGCGATGGGGATCTGAATCAGGCGCCTGTAATTGACCATACCATTACGGCGATTCCAAAGGAGCTGCGCGGCGGATATACCGGGTTCTGGCGGGCGGCGGATGTGTTGGAATTTACCTCACATGGCTATGATGGCTATGTCTTTGATGAAAATAACCGGAAGATACTGTTTACGGGTTATCGCGCGGATTGTATCAATGGGATGGCTCTCGAGTTTCTGGATGTACGTGACAGGAATCGGCCGTTTTTCCTTACTGTTTCACAGATTGAGCCGCATCATCAGAATGACCGTGGCCATTATGAAGGTCCGGTCGGCTCGAAGGAGAAATACAGGAAGTTTGAACTGCCGGGCGATCTGAAGGCGCTGGGTGGGAATGCGGCCTGTGAGTACCCGGATTATCTTGGCCAGTGTGCCAGTCTTGATGAGAACCTGGGACGGCTGATTGCGAAGCTGAAGGAGAAGGAGCTTTACGAGGATACGATTATTATCTATACATCGGATCACGGTTCTCATTTTCGGACGAGAAATCTCGATGCCCATCTAAATGGCGGGGATGATTACAAACGAACCGGGCATGACGCAGCTCTGAAGGTGCCGCTGGTGATTGCAGGGGGCGCATATACGGGCGGACAGGTGGTGGATGATCTGGTCAGTACAGAAAGCCTGCCAAAAACGATCCTTGCAATGGTGGGAGTCGATGTGGGAGATGCGATGATTGGTGAAAACCTGTTGGAAGTTGTTGAGAAAAAGTATCCGGGGAGGGAAAATCAGGTGTTTGCGCAGATTTCTGAGAGCCGGATCGGGTGGTGCATCCGAACGCCGGAGTTTCTGTATGCCATCTACGCGCCAGGAATGAATGGATGCGCGAGTGCGTCCGCGGATGTTTATGCGGATGACTATCTCTATGATATGCGAAATGACCCGTATCAGCTGAACAATGTGGTAGAGGATGCTGCATATCCTGAGATTAAAGCCGACCTGCGCAGGCGGTTGCTTGACTGGATGGAAAAAGCAGAGGGAAACCGTCCGGTTATTATTGATTCTGCGAATTATACACAATCATGCAAATTTATCGAACAAATGTGCAAATGAAATTTGTCTAAAAGTGCTAAAATAAAGCAAAGGTCGGTGCAGATATTTTGGGAAATAGATAAATCTGTCAGGACTAATTACTTTTTCATGAGATAAGGAATGTCCACTTGTGGGAGAATACCTTATCCCCTGCGCAAAGCTCATCCGACTGGAGTGAGGATTTTTACCGGCTTTGCTCAATATTTTTTAAGGAGGAATATTTATGAACATGAAGAAGATTCTCAGTGTAGCAATTGCTTCTGCCATGGTGGTCGGCGTAGTTCCGGTGGCTGCTTCTGCGGAAGAAGGCGTGACGATTACTTACTGGTCTATGTGGTCCGAGGGTGAGAGTCAGGCGATCGCGATTCAGGAAATCATTGATGACTATGAGGAAGCGACCGGTGTGACAGTAAATGTGGAGTGGAAGGGCCGTGACATCACGACATTGATTGCTGCCTCTCTGGATGCAGGTGAAACGATTGATCTGTATGAGGATGACTTCCAGAGGCTCTCTCAGACGTTTGGGGATTACGCACTGGATCTGACCGAGATGGCGGAAGCTGTGGATTATTCCAGCCTTTCCAATGAGGCACTTACCTCCGCGGTTACGGGCTGGGCGGACGGTTCGCTTGCATGCTTACCGTATCAGCCGTACATTTCCGGTATTTTCTATAACAAAGCGATTTTTGATGAGGTTGGCGTGGAGGAGCCGACGACCTGGGAGGAGTTCCTCGAGGTTTGCCAGGCGATCAAGGATGCAGGATATACCCCGCTGACATTGGATGATGCTTACATCAATCTGAATCTTGGCTATCATCTTGCGAGATACCTTGGACAGGACGGCGTAAAAGAAGTCGTGAATAACGGTGACTGGGCTGAGAATGAAGCAGTTCTGAAGATGGCAGAAGACATGCAGACGCTCGTGGACAACGGCTATCTTTCTGAGTATGCGCCGGGCGCGTATCCGGAAGGCGAGAATGAAGTAGGCTATGGCGAGACGGCTATGGTTGTAAATGCGTCCTGGGTACCGGCTGAGATCGAGGGCAATACGGATTCTGACCTCGAATGGGGCATGTTCTCTTATCCGGCAGTCGATGGCGGCGTAGACGGCACGGAAGCAATGATGGTAGGTGCACAGGGCATCTCCGTAAGTGCGAATTCCGAACATGCACAGGAAGCGTTTGATCTGGCGCTGGCAATTGTAAGCGGCGACGGTGATGCTGCTATTTCTGTAGCGACGGATTCCATTCCGGCAGACCCGAACAATACCGAATGGCCGGAGCTTCTTGCGAACTGCAAGGCAGCTTTTGATGCGGCTACTACCAGTTATGAATGGGATTGCGGAATTGACGACAATGCGGATATGAAAGAGACCATTCAGGAAGCCGGCGCACAGCTCTTCTCCGGTTCGATTACCGCTCAGGAGTTTGTGGATAAGCTGGAGGAAGCAAGTAACTAATCAAGCAACAAAACAGGACAAGTGTTGGGTTATGCTGCACTTTCGGGGGCTGCGGTCAGATATGCGCAGCCCCCTTCCTATACACAGGGATGGAAAAGTCCGCTGGCAAATCTGACACAGGTCTGCATTTTTCTTTGGTCGCAGCGTATTCGATTTTACACACACGTTCTGTTTATAGTTACGGCCTCGAAAGGGGATTTCACATGAAAAAGAATAAGAAAATGATGGTTGTCTTTTTGACACCGGCACTGCTGATTTTTTCCATCGTGTTCATTTATCCGGTAATCCGGACCGTGCTGATGAGCTTTTTCGCAGTGGAACGCCCAAGCACGGCCATCTCGGACTGGGAATTTACCGGACCGGGGAACTATCTGAATGTTTTTTCCAAAAATACATTCTGGCGCTCCATGCGAAACCTGCTGACAATCTGGGGCGTTGGTGGAATTGCGACCATGCTGCTGTCGCTTCTGTTTGCGGTGATTCTGACAAGCGGAATCCGATTTAAATCCTTTTTCCGCGCCATGATTTATATGCCGAATGTAGTCAGTGCCGTGGCGCTGGCGGCGATGTGGATGTATTATGTGTTCAGTGAGCGCTATGGCCTGCTTCATAACTTTTTCGGTGCGCTCGGGCTGACTTCCCTCTCGAAAATCAAGTGGCTTGGTACGGATATGAAGCTATGGGCGATGATCATTGCGTTCGTTTTTGGCGCAGTCGGATACTATATGCTGATCTGGATCAGTGGGATTGAGAAGATACCTCAGGATCTTTTCGAGGCGGCCACGATTGACGGTGCGGGCAGGATTAAGCAGTTCCGCTACATCACACTGCCGCTTCTGAAGGGGACATTAAAAATGAACCTGACATTCTGGAGTGTGAATGCGGTCGCGTTTTTTGTCTGGTCCAAGATGTTTTCGCCCGTAACATCAGAGAACAGCACGGTGGTGCCGATGATCTACATGTACGATCTGGTATTCGGCAGCAAAACGATTACCGAGACGGATGCGGGGGCTGGCGCTGCAATTGGCTGCATACTGGCCTTATGCGTTCTCGTGATTTTCTTCCTGATGAATCATCTGATCAAAGATGATGATCTGGAGTATTAGAGAGGAGGGGATGAAAGATGGAGCTTCGGAAAAAGACAAAAAAGAAAAATTATCATGAGCCGTTTAACTGGAGAAAAGAAGTTCGGCTGCTTCCTGGATATATTCTGCTTTTGATCTGGCTGGTGTTTACCGTATCGATGATCGGATGGATTCTGGCCGCGAGTCTTTCTACCTCCGGGTCGATTTTTAAGGGAGAAGTGTTTAAATCGCTTCTGACCGGCTTTGATAACTGGCATTTTGAAAATTATGTCACTGCCTGGACGACCCAGCACGTCTCAGTTTATTTTATGAATTCTCTGATCTATGCCACAACGTCGATGGTGCTGCTGATCCTGGTCTGCGCTCCGGCAGCCTATGTGCTTGCACGCTTCACATTTCTCGGAAATGGCGTGATCAAGACCGGATTCGTCACAGCGATGAGTCTGCCGCAGATCATGATTATCCTTCCGCTGCTTTCGATTACGACCAGACTGCACCTGACCGGCAGCAGAGTTCTTCTGATTTTCCTGTATGTGGCAATCAATATCCCTTATACGACGACGTTCCTGATAAACTTTTTCGCAACTCTCTCACGGGCGTATGAGGAAGCTGCGGCGATTGACGGATGCTCGCCGATTATGACATTCTGGCGGATCATGTTTCCGCTGGCGCAGCCGGGTATTATAACAGTCAGTATTTTTAATTTCCTGGCAATCTGGAACGAATACTTCATGTCGCTCGTATTTGCGAGTACGGATTCGAAACGCTCGGTTGGCGTCGGACTCTATACGATTATCAGTGCGCTGAAACAGACAGGCGATTACGGCAGTTTGTTTGCCGCGGTTATGATTGTATTTTTGCCGACTTTTGTTTTGTATCTGCTACTCTCCGAGAAGATTATTGCGGGCGTGACCGGGGGCGGTGTGAAAGGATAAGGAGAATGCGTTATGGCCTTTGAGAGAATGGCACTGAACACGGATATTCAGGTTGATGCACTCTATACGGTTCATTATTTTGAATACCGCAGTGATTTTGACTTTCCGGGGGAACGGCATGACTTCTGGGAATTTCAATATCTGGATAAGGGGAATGCTGAGGTCAGAACCGATGATGGGACGCACCTGTTGGGCAGCGGGCAGGCTATTTTTCATAAGCCGAATGAATTTCACACACTGAGTGCGGCTGAAAAAAGTGCGCCGATTGTTATCGTTGCCTCTTTTGAATGTCATTCCCCTGCCATGAAGTTTTTTGAAAAAAGACTTCTGACATTCTCAGACTCGGAACGGAACCTGCTGGGACAGCTGATTGCGGAGGCAAGGCATTGCCTTGCCTCGCCGCTGGACGACCCGTATCTGCAGAAGATGCAGACTCGCCCGGACAGTATGTTTGGAGCACAGCAGCTGATGGGTATGTATCTGGAGCAATTGCTGATTTCGCTGATTCGCCGCAACACGATTCCGCAACTTTCTGTGATTCTGCCGCAGACGAATTCGAAGGCGCCGTCCGAGACATACAATCAAATCCTGTTTTATCTGGAGGAACACATTCAGGAGACTCTGACAATTGCGCAGATCTGTCATGACAATCTGATTGGGCGTTCTCAGCTGCAGACCATGTTCCGGGAGCGGAATGGATGCGGTGTAATGCAGTTTTTTCTTCGGATGAAGATTGAGTACGCGAAACAGCTGATCCGGGAAAATCAGATGAATTTTACGCAGATATCGGATTTCCTCGGCTATTCGTCCATTCATTATTTTTCCAGACAGTTTAAAACGATTACAAAAATGACACCTTCGGAGTATTCGTCTTCAATCCAGGCGCGGTCAGAGCGCGGTCAGTAAAATTAAAAATAAGGTTAGTAATCATGCGAAAATAAATTATGACACTGCAAATTCTCCCTTATACACTACATTGTAGAAGGACATATCGTTCATGGAGGATCAAATGATCGCAAAGAGAACAGGCCGGGTAACGCTTCCGAGTGAGGCGCACTTCCTGGCGGAAACAAAAGAAATCATGGAGAGGTGGGGCGCGGATGCCCTCCGCGACAGCGACGGCACGAAGCTGGATGATGAGCTGAAGGCGCTGGACGCAAAGATTTATACGACTTATTTTGTGGCTCGCGGGCACAATGCATTTGCAAAGGAGCATATGGAGGAATGCCAACAGCTCTATCTGATGTCGAAACGGTGCACGGCAGTCGGTGAGTGGCTGAAGATCTGTTTTATGGACGGATATTTTCAGGAACAGGTGATTCCGGACTACCTTCATGCTCCAAAAAGGTGGTGGGAGGTGATGGACCGGACAACGGGAGACGTCGTTCCGACGGATGCCTGGGCGCTGGATATGAGGAGGCATCTGGTGACGATCAAAGCAGAGCCATTTCATGAGTACACGGTGTCGTTTCTGGTGTACGCCATCTGGGATCCGACGCAGATGTACAATCACATCACCAATGACTGGGGCGACCGGCCGCACGAGATTCCGTTTGATGTGAGGCAGGACTGCTCCTGGCGGTTTGCGAAGGAGTACCTGGTGCAGTGGCTGAAGGACAATCCCTCGACGGATGTGGTGCGGTTTACGACTTTTTTCTATCATTTTACACTGGTGTTCAATGACCGGAAAAAGGAGAAATTTGTAGACTGGTTCGGTTACGGAGCGACGGTTTCTGTGCGTGCACTTGAGGAATTCGAGCAGGAATATGGCTACGCGCTGCGCCCGGAGGACATCGTGGACAACGGATATTATAATTCTACGTTTCGGGTTCCGAGTAAGCACTACCTGGACTACATGGATTTTGTGCAGCGGTTTGTCGCCAAAAAAGCAAAAGAGCTGGTTGCCCTTGTACATGAGGCGGGACGTGAGGCAATGATGTTTCTGGGGGACAACTGGATCGGAACGGAGCCTTATGGGAAATATTTTGGCGAGATCGGGCTGGACGCGGTGGTCGGCAGTGTCGGCGGCGGCGTAAGTCTGCGGCTGATTTCGGAAATTCCGCATGTGAAGTATACAGAGGGGCGTTTTCTGCCTTATTTCTTCCCGGATACGTTTTATGAGGGAAACGATCCGGTGCCGGAGGCGATGAAGGACTGGATTACGGCCCGACGCGCGATTATGAGAAAACCGGTCGACCGAATTGGATACGGCGGATACTTAAGCCTTGCATATAAATTCCCTGCGTTCGTGGATTATATCGCAAAGGTAACGGACGAGTTCCGCCTCATCTATGAAAATATCAGGGGAATTCGCCCCTACAGCGGCCTGAAGGTGGCTGTGCTGAATTCCTGGGGAGCGCTGCGCTCCTGGCAGCCCTATATGGTGGCGCATGAGCTACGCTATAAGCAGTGCTACTCCTACATGGGAATTCTGGAAAGTTTAAGCGGGATGGCGGTGGATGTTACGTTTCTGAGCTTCCGGGATATCCGGGAGAATGGGATTCCCGGGGACGTCGATGTCATCATTAATGCCGGAGATGCGATGACCGCATTTTCCGGCGGCGAGGAGTGGCTGGATGAGAAGCTTGTATCGGCTATCCGCGAATGGGTATACCAGGGCGGCGGTTTTCTGGGCGTCGGTGAGCCGACCGCCTGTCATGCAAACGGGCGGTTCTTCCAGCTGGCAGATGTGCTGGGTGTGGATAAGGAGCTCGGCTTTACGCTCTCGACGGATAAGTATTTTACCGAAATGCAGACCAGCCATTTTATCCGCAGCGACCGGACGGAGCCCTTTGATTTTGGCGAGAGCATGAGAAATATTTATGCGCTGGATGAGACGGTAGAAATAATTGAGTACTCGAATGATGAGGTACATGCGGCTGCGCATCCTTATGGAAATGGGTACGGTGTGTATCTGGCCGGGCTTCCGTACAGCTTTGCGAATACCCGCCTGCTGCTGCGCACACTTTATTACGCGGCACACCGGCCGGAGAATATCCGCCAGTGGTTTTCTTCCAACCCTGCCTGTGAGGTACACGCGTACCCGGATACCGGGAAGTATGCGGTACTGAACAATACCCCACAGCCGCAGGACACGAGGGTATGTGACGGAGAAAAATGGGTGGAATACCATCTGCGTGAGGGAGAAATCATCTGGGATATACCTGTGGCGTGAAGCGGCATACCTTTATGGATGTTGAGCATGTACGATTCCGGCTTTGTCCGGAACAGGGAGGAGAGATGTATGGATCTGCAGAATATTACCCGTGTGGCAGGCCTGTTTTCCTTTGATGGAGAAGTGACGGAAGCCATCCCGTATGGAAATGGACATATTAATGATACGTATCGGATTACCTGCCGCTCGGATGAAGGCGTGAAACGCTATATTCTTCAAAGAATGAACCGGAATGTGTTTAACCGACCGGAAGAACTGATGGAGAACCTGTGCAGCGTCACCGAATGGCTGAAAAAGAAAATTACGGAAAATGGCGGCGACGCGCAGCGGGAAACGCTGAGCCTTGTTCCCGTTCGTAATGGAAAGCCTTATCTGAAGGATGCTGGCGGAGAGTACTGGAGAGCCTATCTCTTTATTGAAAATGCCACCAGCTATGATCTGGTTGAGAAGGATGAGGATTTCTATCAGAGTGCAGTTGCGTTTGGCCGTTTCCAACGTCTGCTCGCCGACTATCCGGCTGATACACTGCATGAGACGATCCCGGATTTTCACAATACCCCGGACCGGCTCGCTAAATTTGAAGCTGCGCTTGAGGCGGATATGTGCGGGCGGGCAAATAAAGTTCAGGAAGAAATTTATTTTATCCTGGAACGTCGTTCTCTCACCCATATGCTTACGGATCATCTCGAGAATGGCACATTGCCGTTGCGCGTGACACACAACGACACAAAATTAAATAATGTGATGATTGATGATCAGAGCGGAAAAGCCATCTGTGTGATTGACCTGGACACGGTAATGCCCGGGCTGTCCCTTTATGATTTTGGGGACTCCATCCGCTTTGGCGCCAGCACGGCTGCGGAGGATGAGCAGGATCTGAGTAAGGTTTCCTGCAGCCTGCATTTGTTCGAGTTGTATGCCAAGGGGTATATCGAGGGCTGTGCTGGCGCGCTGACCGATGCGGAGCTGGACCTGCTGCCGATGGGGGCAATCGTGATGACGTTTGAGTGCGGTATCCGTTTTCTGACGGATTATCTGGAAGGGGATCATTACTTTAAAATTCATCGTGAGGGACACAATCTCGACCGCGCCCGCACACAATTCCGGCTTGTATCGGATATGGAAGAGAAGCTGCCGCAGATGGAGAAGATTGTGAGGAGGCTTCTGCCATAAATGAAGTAAGCGGCAAGTCTGTCTATACGTGAGGTCTGTGGTATCGGTCATGTCAAGGGTGAAGTATGTTGTTAGCTTTGGTCACATAGTGTCATACAGCGGACGCATCCTGTCATAAATCCGCGCGAAATCCACCTTACAGTCCCCGCCGTAAATGCCGACCGGCACTTCATCTTCAAATCCATAGACTGTCGCAAAATCGCTCTTTTCGAACTCATAGACGAAAATACGCTTCCGCTTCGGGTCGATGATCCAGTATTCGCGTACGCCTGCAAGCTTGTACTTTGCAAGTTTCAAACTTTGATCCTTTTTTGAAGTAGATGGAGATAGTACTTCCACTACCAGATCGGGTGCCCCATACACGCGACCATTCTGAAATTTTGAGCGATCACAGACAATCAGCACGTCCGGCTGGACAATTGTTTTCTCATCGCAGTCCAGCTGGACATCCACAGGCGCAACAAACACAAAGCAGGAGCCACGCTTCCCCTCTATGTAATGGTCAAAAGCTATATAAAGTTTACCACCTATCCCTTGATGAATATACGTCGGTGCCGCCATGTCATAAATCACACCGTCAATCAATTCCACGCGCCTCTCCTCCGGCAATGCCAGATAATCCTCCAACGTATACTTTCCCCATATTTTCATCTTCGCATATTCTGCCAGTGTCTCAGATACGAGACGCGGCGCTAGTCCCCCCTTTTCCTCCCGATACCTTGAAAAAACATACTGCTTCGCCGCCTCCGCTATTTCGGAGGATTCCGTCTCTTCAATGGAATACATCCCAGGCACAGCCTGCGTATCTGGTTTTTCTTGCGTATCTGCTTTTTCCGGCGTATCTGGTTTTTCTGTGGCATTCTGAATATCTGGCATGCCCCATTTCTGATTTTTGATTATTTTTGCAGCATTCACCTTATTTTCTTTCACTCCCTAATTCCTCCCATAATCATTTCATGAACATCTTATAGTCATCCGGCGATATTCGTTGATTTATCCATGATTTACTATCGCTATTGGTTTGTATGTGCAATTGCATCTTTTTTATGTAAATATACAATACCACATATCGCGCTGAATTGCAAGCCATTTTCTCTTATTGTTTCTATTTCTTATGTGATACTTTGGACGAGTAGACACCCCTTACGGGGCATGCATAACGAATAAAATCACGCCAGTCTCCAGAGAAAAACCTCTGGCTGCTTGACGTGATTTAAAATCAGCTATGAATAGTAACATAAAGGTAACTATTTATAGCGATCTGCTGATTGATTTTGCAGCGCTGATGGGTGGGATATAAACGGAAGAAAGCGGACAGTGAGAATCTTTCTTTCTGCCCGCTTCCTTATTATTTCCTTCTTCCAAACCCTTCCGCAAAGATGATCTTGTTCAGTACAAAGAACACGACCATTGACACACCGCCGTTGAGGACGATCGTGACGATGTTGTAAATCGCCGCCGGTACCAGGTAGCTTGCCACTCCGACCCATACGCTGTTAATGGAGTTTACGACCAGCGTAATCACGACCCAGCCAAGGAAATAGATCGGAATCTGCAGGATGAGCGGCCCATTGCTCCGGAACGTGACGTTCCGCTGCAGCGGGAAGTTGATGCACTCTCCCAGAAAACTGGATACCAGGTAGGCAAAGAGATACGCCAGCCCGCCGTCCTCGACTGCATAGCCAATCACGTTGAAGGTAAAGGTGACGCCGAACAGGCTGCCCTGTACGGACGGCCAGCCCCAGCCGATGTTTTTGTACGCCGCAAACAGCGCCGGAAGGAACATCAGCATGAAGTATTTCGCAAATGTCACAACATAACTGAATATTATAAACAGCCCGCCTTCCCGGAACCACCGGGCGATTTTGGGATGTTTTTCCGTGTAGATCAGCCAGTGACTTTTTACTGCTTCCATAGATACTGCTCCTTTCTTAAATTTCTTATTTTGCTGAAAATTTTTGCCGGATCGCTTCTCAAAAGCTTCTTAATGTCGTTTTAGTTAATACGGATGCTTATCCGCACAGGTCTTTCTGCCGTTTCATTTTTCTGCGGCAAATTTCTCCGCATAGGCCTTGTTACCATTTCACTTCTTTGCCGAAAGCTTCTCCGCGTAGGTCTTGTTGAGCTTCCGGTTTTTAAAGAATCCTCCGATGATGGTGCCCAGTCCGCGGAAGAAATGCCCGTTCACTGCGGTGACCATTCCTTCGGTCATCCGGATGCTGACCATGCCGCCGGTCATTTTGGCTACGCTGCGGAATGGCATATTGTAAATGAAGAGTACATTCAGATCCGGTTTGCCTTCCTGCTCGCTTTTTTCTTTTTTGTTTTTCAGAATTTTGCAGATCCCGCGAGCCAGTGGGTTTTTGGCGCTGCTCATCTGGCAGATGGCGTCGTTGATCGTCAGCTTTCCATTGGACGCTGACCAGCGGTTCTCCGGAAGCTCACTGCCAAACATGACCGCAAATTCTTCGTCGTTTACGTTCTGAATCTGACCGCCGTAGTAACTCGAAAGCTTCCCGGCTGCAGTCTCTTCTTCATATGGCAGTCGTTTTGTCGTGCCTTTTACCGTGAGGCTGCCCTCCAGGCGGATATCGTCCGCGCTCGCGCCGATCTGGATCTGGTAATCCGCCCCTTCTATATCCCAGCGGTTCGTGCACGTATTCCAGAAGCGGAACGCCCTGTTGTCGAGCGGGATGCTCACGCGGCGGCTCTCTCCGGCCTGCAGAAAGACCTTGCGGAAACCCTTCAGCTCCCTGACCGGCCGGAAGATACGGCTGTCCCTGCAGCCGATGTAGAGCTGCGCGACCTCGGCGCCATCCCGCCCGCCGGTGTTTGTCAGGGTAATGGATACTTCCTTTTCTGTAACCTTCAGATCAGAATATTCAAAGGTTGTATAGGAAAGGCCGTAGCCAAACGGATAGCGCACCGGTTTTTGAACAGTCTCATAGTAACGATAACCGACGAAAATGCCTTCGCGGTACTCGCTGTTTCTCTTTTTGGCCGGGAAATAGTTGTACGCCGGCGTATCTTCGTAAGATATCGGATAAGTTTCGTTCAGCTTTCCGGAAGGATTCACCTTTCCTGTCAGGACGTCCAATGTCGCGCCGGCACCCGCCTGTCCGCCAAGGTAGGTATGCACGATCGCCTGGCAGTGCCCCTCCCAGGGCATCTCAATTGCCGAGCCGCCGCTCAGGACGCCAATCACGGGCTTTCCGGTCTTCGCGAGAATTTCCAGCAGTGCCGTCTGGTTCTCCGGAATCCGCATATGCCGCCGGTCGATTCCTTCCGATTCGCTGACCTCGTCGAGACCGAAAAAGTACAGAATCTGGTCTGCCTGTGTCGCCAGGGCGGTTGCTTCCTGCTCCAGCGTCTCGTCCCGTCCGCTGTTTCGGTGATATCCCTGTGCGAATCCCGTATAGTGGAATGGAGCCGTTTCTATTAAGTCCAGCACATTCTCCACCTTCGTGCTGTTGACATTCGATGACCCGGCGCCCTGATAGCGGGCTTCCTTCGCGAAATCGCCGATAATCACCGTTTTTTTCTGTGTATCCAGCGGCAGGATATTGTTTTCATTTTTCAGAAGAACAATGCTCTCCTGTGCCGCGCGGCGGGCGATGGCGTGATGTTCGTGCACAGGAATCCCATAGCGGGCCGCTTTTTCCATGTTTCCGTCTGCCAGTGTAGCCGCACTGGTCTGTTCTGTCGGTTCGGATTTTGCATTTTCCACAGAAGCATTATCCGCAGATTTTCTGCTTTCTCCCGCAGATATTTTCTCCGCATAAGCCTTGTCAGCAGTTTTTCCAGCCTTGGCAGCAGCCGCTTTCTTCCGATTATCCGCAAGCTTCAGCACTGCCTCCAAAAGCCGCGCCACACACTCATCAATCTCTTCCATAGAAATGCGTTCGTCTTTGTACGCCTGGATGAGGCTCCGTGCGGAATCGTATCCGGGGTTGGGCATCTCCAGGTTGGAGCCGGCGCGGACGCCCTCTACGTGGTCGTTTGAGCCACCCCAGTCTGTGATGACAATGCCGTCATATCCCCAGGCTTCGCGCAAAATGTCCTTCAGAAGATGGGAGTTCTCGTTCGCGTAGGTGCCGTTTACTTCATTGTAGCTCGTCATCAGAGCCATCGGTTTCGCCTCTGTGACCGCGATCTCAAACCCGGTGAGATAGATTTCCCGGAGCGTCCGCTCATCGACCACAGCATTCATCGCCATGCGCCGCTCCTCCTGGCTGTTGACCGCAAAATGCTTGGGACAGGCGGACACGCCCTGGCTCTGGATTCCTTTCACATACCCGGCCGCCATCTTTCCGGCCAGGTACGGGTCTTCTGAAAAATATTCAAAATTGCGGCCGCATAGCGGGCTGCGCTTGATGTTCAGGCCGGGGCCAAGGAGGAAATCAACCCCGAGTGCCTGCGCTTCTTCACCAAGCGCCCTGCCCACCAGCTCGGCCAGTGCTTCATCCCAGCTGTTCGCGACCGTCGCCGCGCTCGGGAAACAGGTCGCCGGAACCGAGGGGTTCAGGCCCAGGTGATCTCCTGCCCCCTCCTGGCGGCGGACGCCGCTCGGACCGTCCGAACAGGTCGCGGACGGAATGCCAAGGCGCGGGATATCATGCGTTTCCCACTCATTCTTGCCTTCCAGAAGCGCCGCCTTCTCCTCCAGCGTCAGTTTTTTCAGCAGTTCTTTGATTTTTTTCGAGTTGCTCATACACATTTCGTCCTTTTCCGTATCGGTGTATCATTTTTCGTATGCATCATTTACAGGAGCAGGCTCCCTGTCTGACAATTATTTTTTCGCGCCCTTCTTGCGCCGCTTTCTGTAATCCACCGCCATGGCCGCCGCTGACCCGACTGTCAGTGCAGCGAACACGGCGATCAGCACTCTCAGCAGTGTCTCCCACCAGGTCGCCACGCGGATGATTTCCGAGGTGGAGGATACCCCGTTCATGGAGCTGCTGTAGTTTGCCATCACATGCTGAGAGGAGTATAACAAAATTTCTCCGGTTTTCACGCTTTCTTCACAAACAGTCCGATTTTTGCGTAAACGGTTGGATAGTCTGCGCATTTTCACAATTTTGCGCTCCGTTTTTTGTGCAATTCGCAGTCTGGTAAGCTCTGCAATCGAGCCGGGTGCGGCTTTAGCCGCAAAATCTCCTTATCCGGCTCTGTGCAATCGGATAGGGAGAGTCCTCGCCCCAGTCCGCCCGCACCGGCCGCGTATGGCGTAAGCCATAGAACTCCTTTCGCACCCCTGTACATCGAAGAGCAGGAGGCATCTCTTTGCCTCCTGCTCTTCTACGCGTAAATCCTATGCATTTAATCTTCTCCCGGATGGGTTTCCGGTGAATTCTCAGAACCTTTTGGAAATGCTTCCTTTGCCGCATCCACTGGCGCTTCTTTCGAGCTTTCTTTTATAACTCCTTCCGGGCCTGCTTTTAAATCCTCTCCGGATGGTTCTTCCGGGCCTGCTTTCGCTGTCACCTTTTTCGGTTTCCTGTATACAAAGAATCCCCAAAGTATCAGCAGCAGCGGGATGAGAACATCGACCGCAATCAGCACCATGCGCCAGTAGGCCATTTTCAAAGTAATCGTCGTGTTGTCTGACACCAGGTTGAATGCGTTGCTGTTCACAATCGTGTAGAGGACATGCTTCATGGATTCCTGCAGTACATAGACATCAAGCGCGTTCTCTTTGTCGTACCAGCTCGTGACAGCAATCGTGTCCAGCCAGAGATCCGCTCCCGCATAAATCTGCTGCTTGAAATTCATATGGCTCTGCCCTGTCGCAAAGTCACAGATGACCGTCCCTTCAAAGCCCCATTCGTTTCGCAGCACCTCCGTAATCAGGGCGTAGCTGCCTCCTGTCCAGGTCGATCCGATCCGGTTAAAGGAGGACATGATCGCGGTCGCACCGCCTTCTTTCACCGTGGTTTCAAATGGTTTCAGATACAGCTCCCGCAAAGCCTGTTCCGTTACCCAGGTACATACGCCGCCTCTGTGCGTCTCCTGATCGTTGACCGCAAAATGCTTCACGTAACAGTACACACCGCGCTCCGAGGCGCCAGCCACCACCTGTGCCGCCATTGCGCCTGACAGACAGCTGTCCTCGCTGTAGTACTCCGGATTCCGTCCGCCAAAGGGTGTGCGGTGAAGATTTGTCGCCGGTGCGTAAATACCGGAATAAGACTGTCCATTCGCCTCATCGCCGATCAGGCCTTCATCACCGAGAGCGATGCCCATCTTATAAGCCAGCTCTGTATTCCAGGTTGCGGCCACCACACACTCACTGCAATAGAAGCAGGTGTCATAGATTGTACTGGTATCCCCCAGAAACTTCGTATAGCCAGATGGCCCGTCTGATTCAATCGTAGACGGCTTTCCGATATAGTCAATCGCGTTCGTCTTAAAAGCAGCGTCCGAAAGCGTATCCCAGATCGAGCTTAATGTAATCCGGCTGAGGATCTGATTCCACGCGTCATCCTCATAATCCAGCCCCACCAGCTCACTCAGCTGCATGCCGTCCGCGCTTTTCGCCGTCGCCGGAGGCCGCTCCGCATTCGTGGACACAACGATATCATCCGTCGCCTGAAGTGGATTCCCCGAATCCGTGCTGTTCAGATCCGCCTGGAACCCGTCATAGGATTCCATCTGTTTCTCTTCCTCCGTCCGTGCTGACGGCCAGGTGCCTTCCCAGTCCGCGCGGGATAACACGCTTCCCAACTGATCATCTGTATCATCGAAACGGTTTGTCACCTCGTACCCGGTGGTGGTATCCGTCTCATAAATCACCGCCTCATTCAGCGTCGTCGTCACAGAATCCAGTACCGTATGCGCGTCCGAGCGAATACTGAATACATAGTCGCCCGCATCCAGCTCATAACCGGCATGTCCGTTTCCATTTGCGTCTGTATAATCATAGGAAGCAAAATCATAGGGTTCAAACGTAATTGTATATTCCTGCGTCTCGCCCGGCTCCAGATTGTCCGTCTTTGCAAACCCGATCAGAACCACCTCGGATTTTTCAATTTCTCCTGTGTAATAAGGCGCTGTCGCGTAAAGCTCAATGACGTCTTTTCCCGCGACGGAGCCGGTATTTGTCACGGAGACGGTTATCGAAAGCATATCGCCGCCATCCGCGCTCCATGCAGATTCCTCGTCAATATCACTCTCTACGATCTCCTGGCTGAAGGTCGTGTAGCTCAGGCCATAGCCAAAGGCATAGACGACGTTCTCCTCGTACCATTCTTCATCATCCGCGCCGCGGGTCTCAAAATAGCGGTAGCCTACATAAATTCCTTCCTCATAGTCGATAAAATATTCGTTCTGGGTACTGCCGTTTAAGGTATAAGAATCGGTATTCGCTTCTCCGTTGCAGCTATAGTTGGCGACTGCCGGGATAGTCATGAAATCACGGGCATAGGTGTCCACCGTTTTACCGGATGGATTCACCTCGCCGCTCAGGACCTCACCCAGAGCATAAATTCCGGTTTCACCCGGCATTCCGATCCAGAGCGCCGCCTGTACTCCAGACGCAAAATCATAGTCCAGCATGGTCTCATCCCCGCCGTTATTGCCGTCAAGGAAGCCCAGCTCGATCGGGGTTGCACTGTTGAGTACCAATATGACCGTATCAAAGTTTTCACAGGCAAGCTGAAGCATTTCCTGCTCATTCTGATCCAGCTCCAGGTAATGGTCGTCCGCAGAAGCAGCCCCTTCCACAGGCGTATCCTCGCTGCCGCTGTACATCGTCGTCGGCAGGTCATAATTTTCTCCGCTGACACGGGTAATCACAACCAACGCCGCGTCATGGTATTCTTCAAAAGATTCCAGTACATCATCCGTGTAAGAGGAAACCGGCGTCTCCCCCGTCTCAAATCCGGTCACAATACTGCCGGAAAGCATAGAAGGCGAGGATGGCCGCCCGCTCCCGGAGAGAGAATCATCCTCGTAAAACTCCCTCAGCACTGTATTGTACTCAAAGCCGGCTGATTCCAGGCTGTCAAAAATAGTCGGTGCATCCGTCGATGTGCCGCCAACGCTCCCGCTGCTGCCATAGGCAAGATCCACCGAATTTTTGCCAAATACGCTGACCTTTGCCCCCTCCGCCAGCGGCAGAACGGAATCGTCATTTTTCAATAAAATAATGCCCTCTTCATTGATCTCCAGATTGACTTCATTGGCAGCGGCAAGCGCCGTTTCCTTATCCGTCACGCCCTCCGAAGCCGTATAGCTGGCTTCCGAGGTGCCGGAAATCTCCATTCTGGTTCCGCCAAACATCAGATCCATCGTCCCGGGGATAATCTGAGTCAGCACAAGAGATGCAACGATGAGGAGTATCACAGCCGTGGCTGAGACGCCCTTCCATGCTTTACGTGATCTTACCATCTCATTTCCTCCCTGTCATATTAATCGGATAGGGGGAGTTCCCGCCCCCTATCTGTCTTTTTTACTTTTTCATCTGTTTTCGGCCAGGCTGTTTT
Source organism: Lachnospiraceae bacterium (assembly GCA_021203145.1). Lineage (GTDB taxonomy): Bacteria > Bacillota > Clostridia > Lachnospirales > Lachnospiraceae > Choladousia. Next base: position 25,283 of record JAJQBS010000034.1, read on the forward strand.
TCATCGGCCACTCTATAAACAAAAATCATCAGTCATAAGTAGTATTCGCTGTCTCCAGATTCGACTCCAGCGGGAAACCATCCGCCCACGTGATCGAGGAAAGGTCTCCGTCTGTGCAGATCTTGATCGCGTCGACAACCGGTGCATAGGAATACATGGTTCCGGTCCGCTCGCTCTCCGGCTTGAAGTTATTGACCACCAGCTGAATCACATTGTCCCCTTCTTCGAGCGAAAGGGTCTGGGACACCAGATAATCCTGGAAAGGATTTTCTACACTGGAGCTGGTGACGCCGCCCGAAGAACCTGCGTTGTTAATGGCGATGCTGATGCTTCCATATTCCACCTGCTCTCCGTTCACGAGTACCAGGAAATCATCATCCGTGATATCCAGGTCGTAATATTCCGCGCTGAGGCGCAGGTACAGCAGCGCATTTTCTACCGCTTCATCGGCATGGATATTAAAGGTAAGTGTGATGCCGCTGTAGTACAGATAGCTGACATACCAGCCATTGCTGGCGCCGGCAACGCCGTCCTGGTCGCGGTTGATAATTTTAGTGCCGCTTAAGGAGCCTGAATAGCCGTAGCCGGTGATTCCGCTCACGTCCGTATACTCTGCTTCAAATACTACGCAGTTGTACCACTTTGCATACAGTGTGGTGTCCTCACTGATTTTTTCGCTGGAATCATAGTAGGTCGTGCAATCCGGGTCGGTGTACCAGTAGATAAACTTATAATCATCTCCGCGGTCAGGTGTCGGCAGGGACAGATAAGACTTGTAGGCGACTCTCTGAGAGCGGTACACACCATCATCCGGAGCGTCATCGTAATTCCACATATAAGTCACCAGTACGGAGCTTCCATCGTCCTCCGTCCAGCCCGCGTAGACAGATACATCCTCTGTAATCATCGTGGTAAAGTCAAAGCTTTCCGAGCAGTCCGCGTCCTGATACCAGGCTTCAAACAGATAGCCGTCCGAGGAAGGCACGCTCACCGGCTCCGTCGCGGTTCCGTTTTTCTCCACAGTCTCAGTCGTGAACACATCGTCCGTCCCGTCATTCATGTAAAAGGTAACCGTAGCTTCCGACAGTTCCCATCCGGCATAGAACGTAGTATCCGCCGTGATCACATATTCAAAATCTGCCTCGCTTGTGCAGTCCGCCTCATTGTACCAGCCAGTAAAGCTGTAATGCTCGCGTGTCGGATCCTCCGGCGTCTCAGGCACATTGTTTTCCGCGACCGTCTGGGTCTCCGCTTCGGGCGCGTCCTCATAGTTCAGGTCAAACGTAACCAGATATCCATCTTCCACCGCTGTCTGCGTATTTTCCTCTGTTTCGGCTTCTGTCGCAGCCTCTGTCTCTGCTTCCGTCTCAGCTTCCTCTGCCACGTCCGTCTCCGCCTCTGTCTCTTCCGAAGCGCTCTCTTCTGATCCCGCCTCCGTCTCAGTGTCTTCTGTCGCGTCCGTCTCCGCCTCTGTCTCTTCCGAAGCGCCCTCTTCTGATTCTGCTTCCGTTACTGTCTCACTGCTTTCTTCCGACACAGTCTCTGTCTGCACCGCCTCTTCGGTCTGTTCCTCCGTCTGTGCCTCTGTCTGCGCTGTCGTCTGTGCTTCCGTCTCTGTATTGGAACTGCTGTTACCGCAGGCACTCAGGCACAGCACGGAAATCGCGGCCAATACAGCCATCGACAATGCAGATCGTTTTCTTTTATTCAGCATTTTTTCTCCTCACATACTATTTTTCATTCAACTCGCGTCCGGCTTTAGCCGGAAGAATTCCTTACGCGTCCGTGTGCATAATATTTTGCGCAGACAGGAAACCTGCCTGCGCACGGATGATCGTTGCCTGTCTCCCTCCTGTTCTGCCCTGCCGGCCACACCGTCCTGGCATGACCGGCTCCGGGTGAACTCTTTTTTAAGGTTCTGCAGTTATGTATGGTTTTTCTGTTACGATTTTTTGCTCTGGTTTTACGGTTTCGATTGTTTCGATTCTGATTTACGGCTCTACATAGAAGTTCAGCACATAGGTGCTCTCTATAACCTTTGTTGTGTAGGATGTCGCGAACTGAATGGAGTAAACGGTCTCGTCTGTCAGCGCGTTAATCACTACACTGAAGTGGCCGGATTCCGTCGGGGTACCGGTGATCAGACCATCCTCATCCATCGTCAGTCCATCCGGCAGATACGAGCCGTCTGCAATCTCATAGGTATAACTCGAGCCCGAATCAGAGCTGCCGCCCATCAGCATCATCATCATTTCATCGCCGCCTTCGGAGCTTTCTTCCGCAGCCGGAGCATAGGCGATCGCGCCATAGCCGGAGAATGCCTCTCCTACCTTCGCGTTTTCAAGATCCTCCGTCAGATCTGAGTCGCATTCCCACGCCGAATTCACCACAACTGTGAATTCCATCTGCGCCGTAAGGTCGAAGCTGTTGTCAATCGAGCACTGAATCGTCACATCGAAGGTACCGGATTCTGTCGCCGTGCCGGAAATGGTCCCGTCCGAGCTTAAAGTCAGGCCATCCGGCAATGCGCCGTCTCCTTCATTGATGTCCACGGAATAGCTCACCTGGTAAGAAGCCCACTCCTCAAATTCAGGTACTGCCACGGATATAGAGCTCTCCGTTCCCTGATTGAACTCCAGCACGGAGCTGTTACCCTCGATCGCAAGGTAATATTCCTCATACGGAATCGTGTAATGCAGGCCCATTCCGCTGCCGTCCGTGTACTCCTGATTATCAATTCCGTTCGTGGAAATGTTGGAATAGAGCTGGCTGTACAGGATCCGCATCGCGGCAAGCCGCACATAATACCACTGGCTGTAGTTCAGCACCGCGTCCTCCGGCTTCTCGTCCGGATACTCCTCACCGGCATAGGTCGCCGATGTATATACGCCGTCCTCATACCACTTGCCCGAGAGGCTCGATTGTGAGTTCGTAAAGATGTTGACATGCCCCATCGGCACTACATAAGAGCGGATCATCGCGTCCATCGGCAGATAGAAGCTCGCGCCGTCATAACCGTCGGTTACGATAAAGCCGTCCCAGCCCCATTCTTCATAAATCACTTCCTGCAGAGCTGTGTTGTTGGAAGCGTCCACATCGCCTACGCATGCCAGAGAGTTCATCATCTCGCCTGCACCGCCTTCCTGCATGCACATCTGGAAAATCTTGAACGCGCCTTCGCGGGCCGCCTGCTCATTGACATAAGTACGTACGCCCTGACGATCGGTTTCCTGATCATTTAAGATGCCGTGCTTTACGCATACCAGCGCGCCGCGGGAACTTGCTCCGGCTACCATGGCTGCCGTCATATAGCCGCCGTGGATGCCATCGGATGACATATAGTCATCATAGCGTCCCAGGAAATGGGAACGATGAATGTTCGCGCCAGGTCCCTGCCATACATCCATGCCGCCCCAGAGGCCGACATTCGCGTAAGCGATACCCACCTGGTACGCCAGCTCCTTGTTCCATGAGGTCGCAAGTACGCACTCACTGCCCCAGTCATAAGCGGTATCCGGCCAGTGGCGCGGACCGTCCGCATCCATCGTAAACGGCTTGTCAATGCTGGATACGTCGGTTGAATATCCATTGTAAGAAACGATGTGTTTTAAGGTGTCATATTCCAGCTGGTTAATAAAGATTGTCCAGCATTCCCATCCGGTCTTTCCGTCAAACTCCTCGATGTAAGTGGTATGGGTTTCCTCATCATTTTCCGTCGCTTCAGGATCATAAGTGTACTCTACTTCTCCCTCTTCATCCCAGAGCGCGATGCCGATCATGTCGCGCCACATAATCTCCGGCAGAGTCGCGGTCTCCAGGTTCTGCTCGTCGCCGGAATTGTCCCATGAGGTTCCGGTCGATCCGTCATTTTCCACCTGCGTCCACTCTACGCCGTCCTCGCCGCGCGGGTTCGTCAGCTCTTCAAAGTCTTCCTCCGTGACGAGCCACTCTTCCGCGATCCCAAAGCCGGTCGCTACGAGCTCATTGTCCGTGTTGTACATGGATTCGGAATCATCCTCTCCATTTCCGTAGCTTTCATTAATGTAAGCCTCGTCACCCCCGCCAACGTCAGCGTCATAGCTCTCCCAGGACTCAATCAGATAGAAATAATAGTCACTCCTCTGCAAATCCTCCTGGTAAATCGGCGTATTTTTCGGATCAGTGCCTTCCCAGTCGTCACGGGTGAGCTGCACGATCAGTCCGCTCTCCTCCAGAGTCTCAAAGCTCTCAGAGTCATCTGTACTGCCGCTTCCGCTGTAGTCATAGCCAAGAGAATTGTAAATATTGTCTCCGGACAGATAATTCTCTACATCATTGCCGCTGTAGTCATCGACATCCAGGGCAACATCCGTGGAAAGATCCGCCAGTGTGTAAGTGATCACCGGCGTATGCGAATCGGTCTGGAAGCGGAGCTCATAGTCCGCACTGGATGCACCGAATGCCTCGATGTCCGTGTTTGCATCCAGCTCATATACAGTATAGCCATTGCCGTTCGCGTCATCATAATCGAAGGACGCCATATCCTCAATATTAAAGGTAATCTCAAGAATCTCTGACTCTCCCGGATTCAGTGTGCTGGTTTTCTCAAAAGCCACCAGACTCACTTCCGCTTTGGCGATCCCATTGGAAATATATGGCGTGTGGACATAAAGCTCTACTACATCCTTGCCCGCCACGGAGCCCGTATTGGTAACCTTCACCTTTGCTGTGATCGTCCAACAGTTTTCCTCCGTCCATTCCGGAGAATATACATCGCCTTCGGCAGCAGCAAATTCATTCCAGGTGGAATCATCCACTTCGATCAGTTCCCATTCAAAGGTCGTATAGGACAGACCATATCCAAACGGATAAGTCACTGCAGAATCCCAGTCTGTAATGTACCCGTCCACATAAGCGGTCTCATAATACTTATACCCATTATAAATGCCTTCCTCATAGGACACAATCGGAATGCCGGTGACGGCCGTATCATCTTCCGACGCCATCATCATGCTGTTGGAGTTGTTTGCCTTGCGTTCCCACTCATGCACCTCCCACTCACCTGTCTCATCGTTATATTCGTAGAGATAGTTGTTGGTCATGGCAGTCATGCCGGCTTCCTCCGCAGCCTCTATATAGGAGTCGCTGGTATAAATCTGGCTGTAATCGCCATAATTGTACCAGGTCGGATCCGCCGTAAAGTCCGCCTCAAAGAAATCTGCTGTCTTTCCAGAAGGGGAAACCTCGCCGGATAAAAGCATCGGGAGTGCTTTCAGGCCGTTGTCGCCATACTGGCCGACCCACATGATCGCGTCCACATTTTCATCTTCCTCAAACGCTTCCAGCTCCATTGCATTGGCCGCGCCAATAAGAATGATAACCTTGTCGCAGTGTTCCGCCGCGTACGCGACCAGCTCCAGCTCCGTGCTGGTCGGCATCAGCTGGTGCTGATAAGTCACGCCATCGATCGTCACGAGCGCTTCGTGTTCATATTCTCCGCCCTCCGTGTAAATCTCATCCGCCACGTAACCCCAGTTTTCCTGCGCGTCCTGACCCTCAGAAATACCGTCACGGTCAATACACACAATCGCCACGTCGCTGTAAAAATCCAGGCTCTGCTCTTCCAGCTTTGTAATCGAGCTGACTCCATATTCATCCGAAGTCACATCATAGTTGGAAAGCAGCTTTTCGTTCACATTAGTGAATCCACCTTCCGTGAGCGCCTCGTAGTAATCGCTGCCATCCTCGCCAAAAATCGTGATGGACGCAGTCGTCGAGATCGGCAGGGCATTGTCCTGGTTCTTGAGCAGAATCATGCCTTCCAGATTCATTTCGATTTCAGTTTCTTCCGCCGCCGCGAACGCTTCGTCACGATTCGAATAATCCGTCATAAACTGATATTCCTTGGTCGATGACGCACTGGCTGTTGCACCAAAAATCATCGGCAGAGTCATGCCTACCGCAACAGCGCGCCTGAAAACGTCCTTCCTCTTTTTTACTTTCATACGATTCCTCCTTTCGTTGTTTGTCGCTTCCAGGAAATTCCGACAGCCTGTTTTTCTCGCCCCTCCCCTCCGGCGTCAGTCCCCTCCTGTGTGCAACATTGCCTTTTAATTGCTGAAAGGAGTATAGCAAAATTCATCTATTTTTCACGTTTTCTTCACAAACGGTCCGTTTTTTGCACAAACTGTTGGCAGGTCTGTGCATTTTCACAATTTTAGCTGTTGGTTTTTGTGAAAAATTCTAAAACAGCTGTGAGACGCAGCCACGGATAAGTGCACAGTCTAAGATAAGCCCGGGAAAAATTCCCGGGCTTATCTGTTTGCTTAATGCGTCCAATCTCCTGCGCCTGTTTAGGATTCCTTCCCCTGCATCGGGATCAGAATCTTCAGCTCAAACCAGTTGTCCTTCACAGCGACATTGACCGCGCCGTTGTATTTTTTCACCGTATGCCGGATGCTCTTAATCCCATAGCCGTGAAAGCCCTTGTTCTCCTCCTTCGTGGTCGCCGGAACGTCGCCGCTCATATCCAGTTCCCCCTCAAAGTAATTTTCAAACCGCATGATCAGAAAATTTTTCTGCGAAAAAATTGCCACGTGGATCAGCCGCTTTTCCGGATCCGGCACTTTCAGTTCGTACTCAATCGCGTTATCCAGCGCATTTCCGAGAATGCTGCACAGATCCATGACGTCCATAAAATTAAGAAGGCTCCCGTCCGCCACACAGTTCAGCACAATCTGGTGCTTCTGGCAGGTAATCGTTTTGCCGGTCAGCATCGTATCCAGCACCTTATTTCCCGTCTTGTTCTGGGCCTCAAACTGGCGGATTTCTTCTTCCATCCCTTCCAGATATTCCTCGCGTTTCTGCGGGTCAGGCTCCAGGCGCAGCAGCTCAATCTGATGCTTCAGATCATGATATTTGAAATGTACCAGCTCGATGCTTTCCTTCGACTGCTGATACTGCTGATACTGGCTCTCCAGAATGCCTTCCATGATCTTCAGTTCCTCGTGGTCGTGCATTTCACAGAGCATGACATAATGCGCGTACATCATCGCGACGCCGCCCAGATCCATCATGGTGCGAAGTGTAGCCACGGACTCCCCGGAGCCCGCTGTGAAAGGCGTTACAAGCGGAAAGTAATATGTAACGTAGCTGAGATTACTCACCAAAAAAGTCAGCAGCGAGATAAACAAGCCTGCCCAGACGTCGCGCGCGCGAATTTCCAGTACCGTTCCGCTTTTATGCCAGCGGTGAAGCATCCACCAGTAAAACACATAAATGAGGACACAAAAAAGCAAAAACAGGGGGAATCCTCCCGCAACCGAAAGCGTGCTGTAAAAATAAAAGCAATACACCTGCCAGGAAAGGGAGGCAACAAATTCTGCCAGCACAAAGGCCTGCAGGGCACAGTAAAAGGCCTCCCACCAGCTGACCCGGCAGGAGCCATACAGGTAGAGTACCATCAGGCCTGCCGCCGCCGCCATAAAGAAAATCCACAGGTAATAGATTTTAATACTGCCCGTCAGGGTCAGCAGCAGGCACTGCAGCGCAAGCGCGACCACGCCGTTGACCGCCAGCCTGACCGCCCGAAAACGCTTCGGGAACAGAAAAATAAATATCAGGCACGCGCCCCACTGGGCAATTGCCGTATAAAGCCTCGGAATATCCGGTAATTCATTCGTAATCGTCATAGTATCTTTTCCCCGGTATTATCTCTGGTGAGATTGCTTCAATCCTTCGCCAGGACATCTATGCGTCAATTCATACTGACGTCACTGTCATTTTGCGCCTTACCTCAGATCACTCCAGTAATTCGTCAGAGCCTCCATGAACTGGTTTTTCCGCGCCCGGCTGAGCATCAGCTCCTCGCCCTTCACTACCGCGCAGCCATCCTTCACGCTGTCCACATGCGCCAGGTTAATCAGGAAGCCTTTGTTTCCCCGGAAAAAATCATACGGCGTCAGGCTCTCCTCGATCTCCTTCATCGTCCCCGCACCCTCATAGACCCCCGAATTGGTATGATAGATCAGCGTATGCCCCTGGCTCTCCACATAATAAATATCACCTGCGTCTATCCGAAGAACGCCGCCGCGGATATTCACCACGACATGATTCGACTGCCTGTGCTTCATGCGCCCGATCGCCCGGCCAAGCCGCTCGGAAAAGGCAAAATATGTGACCGGCTTCACGACATAATCCAACGCGTCCACCGCATAGCCGCGCAGCGCATACTGCCGCATATTCGTGATAAAGATAATCACGACCTCCGAATCCTGCTTCCGGATCTCCTCCGCAGCCGCCATGCCGTCCATGAACCGCATCTGCACATCCATGAGGATGATATCAAACTGAGCCTTGTAATTCTCCACGATCTCATCCCCGTCCGTATAACGGGTAACCGCAAAATTCTCCTGCTTCTCCGTTTCATAGCGGTGCAGGTACTCCGTCAGCTGCTGCGCAAACGGCGCCTCATCCTCCACAATCGCAACCCGAATCACGTACCTTCGCCTCCTTTATCTGCACGTGTCTACGCTTCGCTCCGGTCTGTGCTAAACCCGCAAGCGCACTTTTCTTCCGATAAGTTATATTATACATAAATTGAAAAGTAAAGCAACCGTGTCTGACGCAAAAACCCTTAAGCATCCTTATCTGGTTCATCATTTTGTTCATCACTTTCATTTCTTCTTTCAGATAATTAGAGTTTATTACATATTTTACATTTTTCTTCTGCAAAGTTGGAATTTGCAAGCTTCTTTCATGAGATTATAATGCTTTTAGATGAAGCAACGCTGGATGGAACGATCTGCGAAATCGACCGCAAAGATATCCTGGCATTATTAAGAAAAGCCATGATCCGTGTTTTTCACGAAGACCCATTTTTCTGGAGAGCCGTGGGGGGGGGCGGAGGGCGAGGGCGCGGCCCACAACAAGTTTTTTAAGGGCCAACAAAACAACCGCCAAGGCGGGGTGAAAACAAAAAGAACCCCCAGGTTGATAA
>JAJQBS010000034.1:34269-57632 GCA_021203145.1 Lachnospiraceae bacterium
CCCCCAAAATATATCCTGCAATTATAAACAACACCCTCCCCCGGGTTTTTCCACTCTCCCCAATTTTTCTGGCGCCCGGCCCCCGCGCCGGCCGGCTATGCCACGGCCTACGTCATGGATTAGCTGCGCAAATCCATGACAGGACCTGGAGGTGATAAACCATATGACAGCACCTGTTTTAGAGCTTGAGCGAGAAACCATCGCAAGACTGCAGAAAGAAAATGAAGCTTTAAGATCCGAACGCGGCGCCGAAAAATCCAAAATGGATGCCGAAAAGTCCAGAATGGATGCTGAAATGGATGCCATGAGATCCGAAATGGATTCTCTGAGATCCAAAAACAAGACTCTGATGATGGAAATTGAATCCTTAAGATCTCCCAAAGGTCCCTTGCAAAGCTGGAGAAAACGTTTGAAGCGCAATCACTGATAAGATCAAATCGGATAGGGGAGAGAAGCGTTCCCCCTATCCGATTTTAATAGTGCCTGATCTTCTGTTGCGCCTGTTTATGATTCCTTCTCTTGCATCGGTATCAGAATCTTCAGCTCAAACCAGTGATCCTTCACCGCAAGATTGACCGCGCCGCCGTATTTTTTTACCGTATGCCAGATGCTTTTTATTCCATAGCCGTGGTACTGCTGATACTGGCTCTCCAGAATGCCCTCCATGATCTTCAGTTCCTCGCGGTCACACATTTCGCAGAGCATGGCATAATGCGCATACATCCTCGCGGAGCGTTTAAAATTCTATCGCTGAAACTGCGACATCATAGTTTTTCTCCAGATAATCTTTCAGAAAGCCTACGCAGTCAGGCGTTATAATATCCGGCACAACCGCAGCTCCTGAAATTAATCTCATATATGAAACAGCCATAATCTGTATCTCTGCCTTCTTAATAAATTCAACATCCTTGCCCTTGAAATAATAATCGAGGAACACTTTCCAAAGATGCGTCGCAATCTCAGGCTGAAGTCCCGAAAATCCAATATAGTACTCTTTTCTTAAAATGCGCGACATTCCGTTCAGAAACGATCCCACTCCGGCAAGGCCAAAGATAACATGACCCTTGGAAGCGCCTGAAAGGTCGATGAGCATAAGCTCGCCTCCAACCATCATTATGTTTCCGGGATGGAAATCTCCATGTATGAAATCATCCGTATCGGGAGTGTTCTCATAAATCACGGCATATTTTTCTTTTTCCTCATTTGTAAGAATCCCTTTGTCTACGCACATCTGAAGTCCGTTCACCATCTTTGGTATCAAATCGGTAAGATCCCTGACCTCTATTTTAGATGCTTCTTTTAAAAGATCCGCCATCATGCAGACATATTTTTCAGCGTTTTCAGGTTCCTTTACGATAAGATCCAGCAGTGAATTCGCGTCGAGCATTTCATATATCACGCCGATATTCCCGTCGCCGCATTTTACAACGTCATATGGAACCGCTGTAGGTATACCCGCAAGGAAAAGCTTTTGGGCAAGCTCTTTTTCGCGCCGGACCGCATATATCGGAAATACCGGCTTGAATACCTTGATTATTTTATCCTCATCAAGCCTGTATACAGCAGTGGTTCCTCCCTGTCCGACTTTTTCAAGCCCCTCAATGCTGAATTCGCGAAGCGCTTTCTGAATATCCATGATACCCGTAAATCCGGTCATATCAAAAATTTCATATACGTCTCTCGAAACATTGATTATTTTTACATTGCCTTTCTCCTTCTGTAGCTTAAGAAGCGTACGAAGCCCCGCGCTGGAAATATATTCAAGCTCCTTCGCATCTAAAATAATGCTGTCACAAGGCTCCGAAGCTATGCGCTCAAATATTGTCTTTTCCACCTCGGACGCATTCGACAAATTTATTTTTCCGCTCAAAGTAATTGTAAGTTCATTTCCGTTTATACTGCTGTTCATATTATTCCTCCAGATTATTCTTTTTTTACTTAAAAAATGCCTCCGTGTAATTATTCTAAGCCTGCTCAAAATGTGCAGTCAAGCATTATTTTGAAAACTAATCAAAATTCTAATACTGCCTCCCTTATCTGGTTCTTCATTTTGATAGTGTCGCAACATAAATTCATCATATCTTTTGCGTTATAAATATTATTAATTTAAAATTAATAAATAATTAGTTGCTTACCCCTCTCTGATTTGTTAGAATACATGCATGACAGGGAGAAAATTCTAAAATATAATACTTGAGGCAAGTTTTTTATTATGGTAAAGTAAAAGCACCAGTAACTCTTACGGATAATCTGCCTGTCAGGAAATATTGAGACATTACAACGAGTCGACATATTATGGGTTTTCATCAGACAGGGGGATTGCAAATGCAGGCAGATTTAAAGAACACTTTGATTGCGGCGGACGGTATGACACAATACGATACCTATGCCAGAGATCTACTCGCCAGAAAAAGCATTCTGGCGCACATACTGGCGGCAACCATAGATGAATTCAAGGGTATCCCGCCAAAAGAAATCGAAGGTTACATTGAGGGGGATATTTATGTCGGAGTGGTTCCGGCAGAGCCAGGGCTGGCAAACGCAGAGCAAATGAAAGCGAACGGTGATCGTGTAAAGGGTTTCAACACTGTTCAGTCTGAGAAACAGGAAGGGCTCGTTATCTTTGATATCGTGTTTTACGTAAGAATGCGGGACGGCCTCTCACAGATCATTATCAATGTCGAAGCCCAGAAGGATGAGCCGTCCGCATATGACATCTTAAACCGCGCGATTTTTTATGTAAGCAGGTTTGTGTCATCGCAGAAGGAACGAGATTTTACCGGCAAAAATTTCAACGACTTAAAGCGTGTATATTCCATCTGGGTCTGCATGAACATGGATGAATGTATTTGGAATTATTTCCGTCTTACAGATTCCCCCATCCTGGGAAACCATGAATGGAAAGGCAAGCTTGACCTGTTAAACATCGTGCTCCTGGGAGTTCCAAATGTACTTCCAAAGCGCGGAAAGGAATATGAACTGCATCGGCTGCTGGGTGCATTATTTTCAAATCAGCTGACATCTAATGAGCGTATTGATATCCTGGAGAATGAGTATCATATTGCCGCAGAACCAGATTTCAGAGAGGAGATGAAGGTTATGTGTAATTTAAGTGAGGGAATTTTTGAACAGGGCATAGCGGAAGGTGAAGCCAGAGGCGAAGCTAGAGGCGAAGCAAGAGGCGAACTAAAGAAAGCGAAAGAAACCGCGTTCAATCTTCGTTCCATGGGGTTGGATGACAGCCAGATAGCCAGAGCAGTCAATGTCGGTATTGATATTGTGAAGGACTGGTTTGCGGCCGGGAAGGCATCGTCCCTGGCTGAATAGACAACGCAACATCTAAACAAACGAGGAGGAAGCGAAGCAGATGTACGTGTCAAAGGAATGAATGCAGCGACCAGTGTACCCACGCCTACCACGCCGCCCAGGGTAAATCCCAGAACGAGGAAGCACAGGTCGCAGACAATCCGCACCCACCGGAACTGAAAACGCTCCAGATTGTCTGTAAGTATGATGGCGACCAGGTCGTTGGGTCCGGTACCGGTCTCACTGTTGATCACTATGGACATTCCCAGTGCCAGGATCACGCAGCCCAGTACCACGCCGAGCAGGCGCAGAGCCATCGGAGACTCTCCGGAGAGAAAGGGCGCCAGAAGCCAGGAGAAAAAATCGATGATCGGGCCGCCGCAAAATGCGCAGATCACGGTGCCCGGCTTTACATACCCCTTTGTGATAAGAAGCATGATTACCATCAGCAGGGTACAGATAATCACATGGATGGTGCCCACAGTGACCCCGGCTGTCAGGGCAATGCCCTGCACCATGACGGTAAAAGGATCGGAGCCAAGATCTGTAAGTAAAAAGAGGCTGACTCCCAGATGGGCTACTGTCAGCCCCAGAAAAAGTACGATCAATGCCTCGCACCAGCCTAAGAGGCTGCGTCCCGATGTGTCCTTTGAAAATTGAGCCATAAAAGAATGCCTCCTCCGTGTCAGATGCTTTTTAATGATAATCGGATAGGGGAACTCTTTTTTCCCCTATCCGCCTGCGCGAGGCGCGGGCTCTGTCATAAGGATTGCCGACAAAGTCGGAGGATCCCTTATGACGCAGGCAAAGCTGCCAAAACTCCTTTCGCGCCTCTGTGCATCATAACACGGGGAAGGCTTTTCTGTCTATTTGTTTCTTTTTAATATTCCTCCTCCGGAATCAATTTCAGCACCGCCGTGCTCTGGTAGGTCATGGCCTCGTCATGCACAAAGGCCACCGTGCTGTGCGCCGGGGCATGCAAGGTGCTGCGGACGGTTCCGAGGTAGGGATCGTAGATCCGGGCGAGCAGCTGCCCCTCGTCTACCTCCTCCCCGGGCTGTACAAGCGCCTCAAAAAACCCGGAATCCTCCGCGCGGACGAGAACAAAGTCGCGGCTTTCAATCACGCAGGAATGATACCCGGAATAGCCGCGGTAACGGATAATCCCCTGTTTTTCCATAAAGTTCAGGATGGCCTCCCCGGCCTGTTTGGCGCTGACCCGGTCGACGCGCTGGGTGTTGGTTGTGTAAATGGAAAACGCGTGGGTTTCCCAGATCTGCCAGTTGTAATTCAGTGTCGTGGTATCGAAGGGACGTGGGTCATGCAGGACGATATAGGGCAGCCCAAACTGCTGCGCAAGCGCGACGTTCTCGAAGCCGGTCTTCATCATGCGAACATGCGGCACAAAGGCTCCCGGCATATAAAAAGAGGCAAACTGCACGCCGAACTGGTAGTCCTGGATAGCGTTAAATACTCCCGCCGCGATACGCTGTGTGGTCTCGCCCTGGTCGTAGCCCGGAAACATGCGGTTGATATCCGTGTTGTCAATCGTCCAGAAACGCTTTTTGATATTCATGGAATAGGGGTTTACGCAGGGAATGACGAGAATCTGTTTTCCCGGCAGAATGCGCCCTCGCTCTTCCAGCTCCGTAAGCTTGTGGATAAGCCGCGAGCAGGCGTACAGCTGCTGGTTTTCATTCCCCCGCATGCTCCCGACGATGCAGATGGACTTCTCGCCGCTGCCGAAGGTAAATCCGGTCACGCGGAAGTCGTCGCGGTAAAGTGCCTTTATTTCAAATAAAACGGTCTGTTTCATAACTTTTCCCCTTTCCTGAGAATCCGCGCGATCAGGGAGCCCTCGTCCACAACCGGATATTCGCGCACGGTGAAAAGCCAGCCGTCCACCGGGGCGGTGACCGTACCGATCAGCGTTCCGCGCAGCGGGTCTACGATCTGGCCGATCTCATCCCCCGCTTTGAGCATGCTGCCGTGCGAACGTGCTTTTATAAAAATGCCGGAGACTGGCGCGTTCAAAAAAACGACGTCATCAGGATTCCTGGAGACGATGGGCGTCCGCACCTCCTCCACCGGGCCATCCCAGATACCCATTTCCTTCATCAGGCGGAAAATGCCGTCGGTGAGCTGAATCCCATATTCCCTGGTAATACGCATGCCCACGCCCATCTCGACTACGAGCGTCGGCGTGTTCCGGCTGTTCAGACTGAAAGCAAGCGTAGATTCCAGCACGGTGCTCGTACCGTGTACCCAGATAAAGTCCACATTGGCCAGCTTCGCCCAGGGCATCAGCCACTCCTCATGCAGCTCGTTAATGCGAATCTGCGGAATCTCGGTCAGATAAATATTGCTGGCGTGGATGTCGAGGCAGAGATCCGAGCCCTTGAGGTCGCGGATGATCTCTGAGGCCAGATATTCATTCATATCTCCATCTGAATTTCCCGGGAAAATACGGTTCATATCCAGGTCAAAGGCCGGGATGCCCCGGGTCACGGAGTCAATGCCAAAAGGATTCAGCGCCGGGTAGATGTCAACCATCCCCTTCAGATACTCCGGATGCTCCTCAATCCTGCGCGAAACCTCGTAGCAGACAAACTGTCCTTCCAGCTCATCGCCATGGATACCGGTGACAATACTGATCCGCTTCGGGCAGGTGAGCCCTTCCGCATCTGGTTGAATGCGGTTTTTGCGGATGCGCAGCACCTCATCCACCGGCATATTTGTTTTTGCTACTGTCTTTATCATAAAGCTTCCTTTCTATGCGAATGGACTCATATTTTCGCTTCCTTCATCTGGCACGGCGAAAAACGCAACCTGCGTTCCTATCGCGAATCGACCCACATTTTCATTTCCTCCGCCCGGCACAGTGAAAAACGCAAACCGCGTTCCTATCGCGAATCGACTCATACATTCGCTTCCTTCACCCGCACCGCCACCGTCTGCGTCTGCTTTGTGCGACCCACAAAAACACCCTGGCTGACGATACAGTCATGGTAGTCGCGCCCGGATGAGATTTTAATGTGCGCATCGTCCACGATCAGATTGTTGGTCGGATCCAGCGCGTACCAGTACCCGCTGTCGCATACCTCCACCCAGGCATGGCTTAAGCCCTCCCCGATGAGCATACCAACCACATAGCGACAGGGGATTTTGTAAATACGGCACAGAGAGAGCAGAATGTGTGCATAATCCTGGCAGACGCCCTTTCCGAGCGCCATCGCCTCCTCCGCCGTGGTGTGGACGTCCGTGACGCCTTTCACATAGGAAAAATTCTCGTAGAGGGTGTGCATCATCGTGACTGCAAAATCCAGCGTGGACATACCGCTCTGCCACGCAGCTGCATTTGCACACTCATCGCCCGATTTTTGCGATGCATCTGACCGACACGCCTCGCCGTCCACCGCCGCAGCCGGCCGGCACGCCTCGCAGTTCGCCGCCTCGGCCAAATGGCCTTCCTTACACTTTTCTGCCGTCGCCGGCGAGCCCGCCGCACAGTCCACCAATGGCACCGGCCGGCTCACCCCGCAGTCCGCCGTCTCAGCCATGCTGCTTTCTGCCCAGTCCTCCGCAGCCCCCTCAAACCGCTTCGCAAATGCCAGAATCGCCGGTCCCGGCCGGGTATAATCGGTCTGATATTTAAACAGGCCGATCTGGTGGTTCGCCTTCGCCGGCAGAGCTGCCGCCAGCCCGGTGCGCGCCCCTCCCCGGATGCGGGCAAAGAAACGGTCATGTTTCCCCTTCGTGTAACCGTAAATACTGTAGTTGCCAAAGGAGTCTTTATCGGTAGACAAAAACTCCTTCGGGTAAACCTCCACGTCGAGTCGATTAATCAATTGTCGTTCATCTGTCTGAGGGATGCATTTCAGGGTAAAGCGGTGTTCTTCTACAGGGGGCTCAAAATCCAGGTGCATGTCGTACTCAAAGAGCAGATCCTTCATCCACTAACCCTCCAGCAGCATTTCCGTTTTCTGTACGATCGCCTGATAGTCAATCCGGGACGCCCCGACCAGCTGGTTCAGGTCGTCAAGATAGGACTGCCGGTATTTCAGGCAGGTGCGCCAGATCCGGCCGGAAAGACGATCCACCTCGCGTTTCATTTCCTCGCGCGACCTCCGGAGCCGCGCATACAGGTCGAGACGCTCCACACGCTTGCCGACCTTGATGATATTGCGCACGTTCTCACTGTCAATCTCATCGTCCACGATGCCCCAGAAAGCAAGGATGTCGTCAAGCACATGCTGCAGCTCGATCAGGGGCGCGGCGGAAATCCGCGCCTTATTCATCTCATACATCGCGAGCTGGATGTAGGAAATCGTATCGCTGCCAATCTCCTCGCGCAGCACGATGCAGTTATCATACGCGCGGGTCAGGTTGGAGTAGATCGAGTTCGGATCCTCCGGGTCAAAGCAATACCTGGCGACAAAATCCTCGCCAGACGTGTAAATATTCGGAATTTCAAGCCTTTTGCAAAAATTGTCCAGACTGCCCAGCTCATCCATGTCAATCATGGTGTCGAAGCTCTCCGCAAAAAGCTTGATGGTCGTATAGACGCGCTCGCTGTACCGCCCGAGCCAGAACAGGCGGTCTGTGTTTTCTACTGAGATAATACCCATGTGTCTTTAAATCCTCCTCCCTGAGATGAGTTGACAATAAACGAATCCGGGTTGCGCGAAAAACGGGTCAGCCCGCTCTTCCACACCAGCGGCTCATCCGCCATCAGCACAAACGCGCGCAGATCCGCCTTGCGCGGAACGCGTTCGTTATTCTCCATAATATCAATGTCTAAAAAGTCAATGACCTCCTGTGCGATAAACCGCCGCGGTTCCCTCTTCAGAAGCGCGATGAAATCCTCCTTCTCCTGCTTCGTCATCTTATTGCCAAACCGGACGCCATAGCCGCCGGCTTCCGCGACGTCCTTGAGCACCAGATCGTCAAAATGCTCCAGCACATAATCCATATCTTCCTTATATAGAGGCAGATACGTCGGCGCGTTGTGCAGGATCGGCTCCTCAGGTAATACTTGATCATCTTCGGCACAAAGTAATAAATGCCCTTGTCGTCCGCCACGCCGTTGCCCGGCGCGTTCAGAAGCGTGACATTGCCCTTGCGGAAAATATCGTACAGGTGCGGGATGCCGATCAGAGACCCCTCGTAGAAATTCATCGGATCCAGGTACTCATCCGAGATCCGGCGGTAAACCGCGCCGACCGGCTCCTTGCGCCCGGAATAATCAATAAAATACAGGTGGTCATTTTCTACCAGAAGCTCGCTTCCGGTGACCAGATGCGCCCCCGTCTTTTCCGCCAGGTACGAATGCTCAAAATAGGCCGAATTATAACGTCCGGGCGTCAGAATGACCGTGTGCCCGCCGGTATTCACATAATCCATCGTCCGGCGCAGCAGCTGGGCATAGTTGCGGTTGTCCTCAATGTGAGTCTTCTGGAACGTCGCCGGGCTGCTCCTGCGGCAGAGCTCGCGCGCGATCATCGGATACGACGCGCCCGACGGCACGCGGAGATTATCCTCCAGTATGTACCACTCCTGGTCCCTGCCCTGGACCAGGTCAATCCCCGCGATGTGCGCGTACACGCCTTTCGGCGGCATCACACCCTCGCACTGTGCCAGATATCCGCTCGAGGCATAGATAAACTCTTCCGGCACGACCTTGTCCCGGATGATTTTCTTGTCACTGTAGATGTCCCTGATAAACAGGTTCAGCGCCGACACACGCTGCTTTAACCCCTTCTCCAGGTATGCAAACTCCTCCGCCCCGATCACGCGCGGAATCGCGTCAAACGGGAACAACTGCTCCTTGAACACATTGTTCTTATAGATGCCGAATTTCACGCCATACCGCGCCAACAGCTCATTGACCGTATCCGTGTGGCGGTACAGATCCATTTCCTGCATAAATGCCCCTCCTCTTTCCTGTCCGATTTTTTATAAAAGGCTTGCACGCCGCCTCCCGTGCGCATAAGAAAAGGCGCAATGCCAGTATGCAAAACGCCTTCGTTCCCGACTATCATACAACCAAACCGTTGTTTCCGTCAATAGTTTTTTTAGGATATGGTACTAAAGAATTTTGTCGCCAAAGAATAAAAAATAAAACCGGCTCTACTCTTCCGGCATGTACTCTTCCTTCTCACACACAACCCTACACTTTTTCTTAAAGCAGGCGATCCCATACTTGTAAATAGTATGGTATCCCATCCGTTTCAGCTCGCGTGTGTAATCCATCCGTTCGATCTGAGCCATCGCGTCTTCACATCCGGCGACGAGCCGTGCGTGATCCGCGTACTTGAACTCGATAATCATGCCGATGTCTTCCCTTTCGATCTCAACCTTCACATCGCAATAGCCGTCACCACTGTCCGCGTTCGTTTTCGCCTTCCAGCCGTCAATATTGGCAAGGATCCCAATCATCAGACCGTGATAAAGGATTTCCTTTTTATCCTTTTGGGTACTGGAATCACGAACGGTTATTGAATCATAAAGGTAAGAGGTCAGTAATTTCTGCGTATTCGCCGCGTCGCCGGTCTTCAGCGCCTCACAAAATGCCTCGAAACGCCGGCTGTTTTTCCTGACCATGTTGTTAAAGTATGCGGTAATCTGCCTTGTGAAAATCCTGCGGATCTCTTTATTCGGGATCACGAGCCGGTAAATATCAGTATTTTCCTCTGCCGTCCCGCACTGGCTGACTGGAGCTTCGTCAAATGCTCCGCTCCGGGTTAAATATCCCGTCGCGAACAGCACGCTCCACAGGTTGTCTATCGTATCGTAAAGGTGATTATAGGTCAGATCCTCGCAGATTCCTTTTTCAATCGTCTCGCCGGCCACCAACGTCTCAATTTCGCTCTTCGTCTGCTCGTTGCCGGCCTTTTCAATCAAATGGCGCACGGCGTCATTTCCGCTTGTATTGGACCAGTAATCCCTGGGCATTGCATGGGAATTCATCCTTAGCTCCGCGCAGTAGCTGATAACGTCCCAGGGGCAATATACATCTGCTTCACCAAAGCGGTATCCGTCGTACCATTCCTTTATCATTACATATTTATCAGCAAGGCCATAGTAGTCCAACATGCTTCTTACCTCAGTATCTGTAAAGCCAAAATACTCACCGAAGCCTGCCGTTGAAATCGAAAAAATCTGCGGATTATTGAGCCCGGTAAAGATACTTTCCTTTGCCACCCTGAGGCATCCGGTAAGCACGGCAAAATATAAATTCTCATTTGACTTCAACGCCTGGTCAAACATACTGCGGATCAGGTTCACCATTTTTTTATAATAGCCCCGCTCGTTCGCCTTCGCCAGCGGAACATCGTACTCATCAATCAGAATCACCACTTTTTTCCCATAATGCTTCCTCAGCAGCATGGAAAGTGTCTGCAGGCTGCTCTTCAGAACATCCTCGGACATTGAATAAACCGTTTCACCAGCCGGGTTGGAGGCCGTCAGCTGCCGGTACCTGTTTTTCTCATTTTCCAGGAGCCGGTCACTTTCTGTCAGAAATGCAAACCTGGATGCTTCATCTCCCATCACCTTACACATCTGGGAGCATGCAGCATCATAGTCCTCTCCGCTCACACTTTTCAGGCTGATTGAAATAACCGGAAATTTTCCCATATAGTCATCGCACAGAGATTTTTCCCGGGAAATCGCAAGTCCATCAAACAAGAATTTATCACATCCGATTTCCAGAAATGTCTTCAACATGCTCATATTCAGGGATTTGCCAAATCGCCTCGGACGGGTAAACAAATTTACTTCTCCCCACGCATTCAGCAGATCGCAGATCATCGCCGTTTTATCAACATAATAAAATCCTTCCTCGCGGAGCTTGCAAAAATCTTCAATCCCGATGGGGAGCTTCTTCTTCATATTGGTTTTTTCCATGATTTAAATGCTCCTATTTCTGTTTCAAACGCAATTTTTGTCTGTGTCCCGCTGTCGCGGCGAGCTTCCTGCAGGTTATACTACTCGCAGCCAAACCAGCTATCCGTTAACTGACGACGTTCATTACTGCAAGCAGCATGAACTTCCTGTAAGTTGTATTATACATAAATTTGAGGATAAAGCAACCGTCACACGGTGTGTTTTCTTTTTCTCCGGAGTTTACCATATGCCGCTTGACCTGCCGCCCACATCATTCTTTCTTGTAAAAGGCTGTGCCTTTTCCCATACCATGTCAGGTTCGGCTCATTTTCCATCGCGCCTTTTAAATAATGGAGACGGTGGGCGTTAGGCGGGAGAAGTTTCCAAAGTTCTGGTTGCTGACCAGTAACTTGCCGACAGCAAAACCCGACAATTTCTTCCAAACAAGAAAGAATAAAAAATTAGCTTTCAATGACAATTGTTTTAAAATGTGTTACAATCATACTAAGCAATCGGTTTCTTATCTGTTGCATTTTGATGAATTCCGTTACAATTTGATGAATTTTCGATTTAATAAAGAAGGGAACACGCATGGATATCGAGTTTCTCCGGGAATTTCAGGTTTTAAGCAAAACCTGCAGTTTTCAGGAAGCAAGCGAAATGCTTTACATCACAAATTCGACCTTATCGAAGCATATTCAGAAGATGGAGGCCGAGTTGGGTCATTCTCTGTTTGAACGTTCTACGCGCAAAGTCGCGCTGACGGGCGCCGGCAAAATTCTGCAGGACAAAGGGGAACAGATTCTTTCTCTCTATGATGAAGGAATCTTACAGATCAACGCAGAGTCAGCCTGGGAAACCAACACCCTCTCTATCGCGTTTGCCGGCTCCCAGTTCCGCTTTGGAGTGCTTGATACGATTTTTGCTTTCAAGGACACGCATCTGGCGATCAATGTCCAACTCACAGAGCTGGATGAGCCTCCGCAAAAGTCTGTGTTTACCGACAAGCAGGCAGAGTTCATTTTCGCGGGAGATTTGAACCGCATGTCAAAAGAGGTGCTGCGTTATCCTTTCTGGAAGGAAGAACTGGTTCTGCTCGTATCTGACCAGAATCCTCTCGCGCATAAAACATCCATGGAATTGCAGGAACTCGCCAGAGAGCCCCTGGTACTTCCCTACAAGGATTTTTTACAAAACATCTTTCTCAAAGCATGTGGAGACGCTGGCTTCACCCCCAATATTAAACTCTGCACACAGAGTCCGCAGACCGCTCTACAGTTGGTTGCAAACAACTATGCCAGCGCGGTCTTTCCGCGCGACTGCCTGATAAGTCACAACGGCGGGGAAAATTTGCATGTCATAAGCCTTGCACCAGTCATCACCTTTGAGATTTATATGCTGTATCTGGACGGTCGCTCTTTTTCTCAGGCCGGAAAGCAGTTTTATGATTATGTCTGCAGGGAAGCCGCATTTACATCCGAATCTTTTCAGAAAGGGGAGCCCGCATGAAAACACTTTATCTGCATATCGGAACACCAAAAACCGGAACCACCGCGATTCAGGCATTTCTGGAGAAAAATTCAGATCTGCTCCGGCAGTGCGGATACAACTACCCCCTCATGTCTCTTCCATGGTCCGACGTTCCTTCCAGGCGCAACGGTCATTTTTTCATTATGAAAAAGGACTCTACACAGGAGCTGACCGCCATCTGGCACGAGCATATCGCCTACGGCCTGAGCATGCTGCATCGTGAATTCGAGTTGTATGATAATGTCATTTTATCAGACGAAGATCTCTGGAACTCCATCTGGTATGACCCTGCCAGTTTCCTGCAGGTTCTTCCGGAGGACGCCGGCGCCCACAACTACCGGGTGCAAATCATCGTCTATCTGCGCAGACAGGATCTTTTTCTGACTTCTCTCTGGAATCAGAAGGTCAAAAAAGGAAAAACCAGCGAGCCACTTCCCCTTTTCGTCAAACACCACATGGAAGAAAAACCTCTGTACACGGATTACGACCAGACACTTACACGCCTGGCTGATATATTTGGGGCAGACGCCCTCATAGTACGCCGCTACGAAACAGCCTCCTGGGTCAATCAGTCTATCTGCGATGATTTTCTGACTGCTGTCGGCCTGGATTGCAGTCTGCCGTTTGTTTCTTCAAAAGAAACCCCCGCAAACCTAAGTCTCAGCGAAAGCGCTGCTGAAATACAGCGCATTGTCAACAGCGCAGATTTTCTTTCACCTGAGGAAAAACAACGGTTTGCAAAAATACGCAATGAACTGCCTCAAAGCGTGTCTCCGCAGAGCAAAGCGCTTAATTTCCCCGAGCGACACCTTTCTGTAAAAGAGGCAGATTCCGTGCTTGCTCACTTTAAAGAAGGGAATAATCACGTCGCACAGGTCTGGTTTAGCGACGGAAAGCCCCTGTTTAGTGAAAGTATCACGGCGCCGGCCATCCGGCAGCGCCTCTCCAGCGAAGAATTGTCGGACGATATCATCTATTTTTTCCTTTCCGTAACTCATGATCTGTATATGCAAAATCAGGAGTTATCTCATTGGGCCAGGCCTTTTATGCATATTACGAGGATTCTTCGGCATCCTCTGGCGGCGATTCGCCATTTGCTGTAAACATGTCACAGTTCATGATGAATTCATGACCTGTTTGGCATGCTGCTGTTTTTTTATTGTTCCACAGTCACTCCATATCAATTTTCATAATAATTTTTCTTTTCCGCATATTCACTGCATATTCCACCTTAATCTGGCAATCCTAAAACTATAGGAAACGGCTTAAGCCGTTTTACCCTGCGCCAGACGCGGAACTGCGCGGCAGCCATCCTTTGCCGTCAGCCGCATTCCGCAAAAGGCGATTACCGTCTGCCGCATATAAGATTTTTATGTGCACGGCCGCACAAAGAAAGAATGAGGTGAATTTATCATGAATCGAAGAACATGGAAAGAATTTATCACAAAACGCAGCACGATCTGGACACTGAGTCTGTGTCTGGTCGGCGCCATCGTGCTTGGCAGCATGGCTGCGGTAAACAAATCCAGGAACAACGACAGCACTTCTGGTGAGACGGAGCTTGACCAGATTGCCTACCTGGAGGAGGATCTTGACAGCGAAGACGCAAACGGAAGCGGTGGCAGCATCCTGGCCGACGGCGATGATGTCCTCGCCGGTGAGGGCAGTCTCTCATCTGGCAGCGACGCCTCCGAGGAGGTTTCCGGATCTGTCACAGAAGAAAATACATCCGTCTCTTCATCCGAATCCAATGCGGGCGAAGCTGCTGCCAGTGAAAGCTCCTCCTCGCTGGCCGGAGCGGATCTGACAGGCGCCGGCACAGATGACAGTGCTGACATGGCGGATACCGGCGTAGCGGATGAATCTACTGCAGCAAACAGCACCGATGCGGCGGACGGCTCTGACGCAACAGATGGCGCCAACGCGGCGGATGCGTCCACTGCAGCAAACAGCACCGATGCGGCGGACGGGTCCGCAGCGGCCGACAGCACGGACGTGGCAGCAGACAGTGCCGGTGCTGCGTCATCCGAAACCACCGGCGACACGGATAACGGCTCGACAAATACGTCCGAAGCAGGATCCGGTTCGGACACAGACACTTCCACAGAGGAAGACGCCGATTCTGAAAGTGCTTCCGCGGACAGCGAGGAAGCTTCTTCGGCCAGCATTATCTCTGAGCAGGCTTTAATAGAGGCAGGCGTCAGCTTCACAAATGAGGACTCTCTGCTCTGGCCTTCTGCCGGAACCATCGTCATTGATTACAGCATGGATAAAAGTGTCTATTTCTCCACCTTGAACCAGTATAAGTACAACCCGGCCCTGATTATCAGCAGCGACACCGGCAATCAGGTACTGGCATCCGCGAAAGGGATTGTCGAATCCATTACCATAGACGAGGAGACTGGCACGACTCTGGTGCTGAATATCGGAAACGGCTATAAGCTCACCTACGGCCAGCTCATGGAACCTGCCGTATCGGAAGGGGACGTCGTGGAGGCAGGCGACCTGCTCGCCTATGTAAGCGAGCCGACCAAATACTACAGCACGGAAGGCAGCAACCTCTACTTCGCCATGACAAAGGATGGCGAGCCGGTAGATCCTGTATTGTATCTGGAGTAAATCGCTTTTCTGTCAGACCACTTACAGATATTTTTTAGCGCAAAATGGCAAAAATTCTAAATCCGGTTTTTCCGGGTCGGGATGATTACAGGCACAAAACATTGCCAGCCGCATATTCTATTGTATGCCACAACCCGCGGCCGGATACCCACAATCTTTATCCTCCTTTTTGTGAAATACCTTTTTCCGGCTGCTTAAAATAAAAACCAAAAGCGGGAGGGGTCTCCCCATCCCGCTACATATAGCAAGCATCATTTCAAAAGCCGTAGCAAACGTTCTCCTCACACCACTGTTTTCGCCCCTCGCCGGGTGGCATTCCACACTTCATGCAGGATAACACCCGCGAGGGGTGTGAACAGTAACAAAAGTTTACTATTTACTCTTCTTCAATTTCGATCTCCATGTGCACCTGCTCCCGCACGAGCTCATCAATCTCGATGACTGACAGCCTTCCCCGCCGCAGATTTTCGTCCGCCGCAAGCACAAACATTACCTCCACCTGGACTCCGGCCATGTCCGCAATCAGCTGCTCCAGCTCCTGCCTGCTCTTCGCATCATTCAGATAGCGTTCTCCAAAAAAGTCAGGAAATACAACGTAAAGCTTCCTGTCGCCCTCGTCCTGGGCGTTGTATTTCGGAGTAGTATTTAAAAGATGCGTTTTAAACGGTTGGTGCGCATTGTTCGCAATACTTTTCCACATTCCGCAGATTTTTTTCAGATCAGCAGGCGCGGCCGCCGGACGAGCGGACGGATTCTGTCCGGCCATCCCTCCATAGGCATCAGGCTCTGCGGCGCCCGCAGCTCTGTCCGACAGGTCGCCATTTGAACTATATCCTCCGCCATTTCCCTGCGGACCGTTTCCATATGCGCCGCCTGCCCCCTGCGAACCGGATCCGTATGCACCGCCATCTCCCCTCTGACCGGCTCCGTAAGCGTCTCCGAATCCTTGCGAACCGGATCCTATCGTCGGCAAGCCGCCTGCCGTGATCTTTTCCAGCAAGGTCTCCAGCTTCCGGATCCGCTCGACCAGAGAAATCTCATCGTTCTCCGCTTCGGGCCTGCACAGCTTAATCAGCGCCATCTCCACCTGCACACGCTTGTTCGTAGAAAAACGGATCGCACCGGAAAGCTCTGAAAGAATCCGAATATAGCGCATCAGCGTATCGTTGCGGATCAGCCCTGCTTCCTCGCGCAGCCGCGCCAGATTCTCCGTCGAAACGTCCAGGACGTCTTCCATGTCGTCGGACGATTTCAGCAACAGAAGATTGCGCAGATACCAGGTAAAATCACTCACAAACTGCGTCAGGTCCCGCCCCTGGCGGATCAGCGATTCCAGTGTCTGGATAGCACCGGCGACGTCGTCCTGCAGGATGGTTCGCAGCAGACGGCTGTACACATCCGTATCTACCGCGCCGAGTACCTCCAGCGCCCGGTCATAGGTCAGCGTCTCCCCGAGATAAAAAGCGATGCACTGGTCAAGCAGGCTGACCGCATCGCGCAGGGAGCCGTCGCCCTTCCGGGCAATATAGCGCAGTGCTTTTTCCTCAGCATCCACCTGCTCGGCCGCAGCAAGCTCCTGCAGCCTGGCCAGAATTGTATCCTGTGAAATCCGGTGAAAATCATATCTCTGGCAGCGCGAGAGGATCGTGACCGGGATCCTCTGCACCTCCGTCGTCGCCAATATAAAAATCACATAGGAGGGCGGCTCCTCCAGAGTTTTCAGCAACGCGTTGAACGCCTGGTTCGAGAGCATGTGCACCTCGTCAATGATGTAAACCTTGTACCGCCCCTCTGTCGGAGAATAGGCCACCTCCTCGCGGATCTGGCGGACGTCATCAACGCCATTATTAGACGCGGCATCAATCTCAATCACATTCATCGAGCTCCCCGCCGCGATCGCGCGGCAGGTCGGACACTCGTTGCACGGATTCCCCTCTGCAGGATGCTCACAATTGACCGCTTTCGCGAAAATCTTCGCCACCGAAGTTTTTCCGGTTCCCCTCGTTCCGCAGAACAGGTAAGCGTGTCCCAGCCTGCCCGCCCTGATCTGGTTGGTCAGTGTCTTTACAATCGGATCCTGCCCCTTCACCTCGTCGAAGGTAGACGGACGAAATTTGCGGTACAAAGCCGTGTAGCTCATTTGCAATCCCCTTTCCAATGCTGGTAACATAGGACTCCCTGTCTTGAATCAAAACAGGGAGTCCATAATCACTCACATTGATATATCAGATATCCGGCAGCCTCAGTCTCCGAAACAGATATCCATCAGCTTCGCCTCTGCAATGATCTCATCCTTCGGGGAAACGGTCTTCAGCTTGCCGGCCACCTCGCCGAGCGGCACCTTCTTCATCTTATTATTGACAATGCCGACCATGTAGCCGTACTCCTCCTTCAGGATCAGATCCGCGCATTTGAGACCGATCCTGGTGGAAAGGACGCGGTCGTACGGACATGGGCTGCCGCCCCTCTGGGTATGCCCCGGAATCGTGATCCGCACCTCCGGCCCATTTGCTGCCTTGATCTCGTCCGCCAGCTCGTGTGCTACAGAAGCGTTGCCTCTCTTCTGCAGCTTCGCCGCGTATTCCTTCTTGCTCAGCTTCGCGTCCTTCTTGGAAATCGCGCCCTCGGCCACCGCGATTACGGTAAAGCCCTTGCCGGCCTTCGTCCTCTTGTCGATCGCGGCTACGACTTTTTTAATATCATACGGAATCTCCGGGATCAGGATGATGTCCGCGCCGCCCGCAAGTCCCGCGTACAGCGTCAGCCAGCCGACCTTGTGTCCCATGACCTCTACGATAAATACACGGTTGTGCGACGCCGCCGTCGTATGAATGCGATCGATCGCGTCCGTCGCCACGTTCACCGCGCTGTAGAATCCGAATGTCATGTCCGTACCGAAAATATCATTGTCAATCGTCTTGGGAAGATGAATGATATTCAGTCCTTCCTCGCGCAGCAGGTTCGCCGTCTTCTGCGTACCGTTGCCGCCCAGAATCACCAGGCAGTCCAGACGGAGCTTATAATAATTCTGCTTCATCGCCTCGACCTTGTTCAGCCCCTTCTCGTCCGGCTCGCGCATCAGCTTGAACGGCTGCCTGGAGGATCCCAGGATCGTGCCGCCCTTTGTCAGGATCCCGGAGAAATCCTTCGAGGTCAGAAGCCGGTAATCGCCATAAATCAGACCCTTGTAACCATTCATAAAACCGTAGACCTCAAGCTCGTCCAGATTGCTTGAGAGACCCTTTACCACGCCGCGCATCGTCGCGTTCAGCGCCTGGCAGTCGCCGCCGCTTGTCAACAGACCAATTCTTTTCATACCTGTCACATCCTTTTCTTTTTTACTGAAAAACTCTCTACGTGCTGCATCCTCGGTTCGCCTCACAAACCGGGGAAGGCTCACATCCGTGAGCAGGCCGCCAATCGTGAAGCGATTTACAGATGCGGCACACGGCCTGGCAGGAGCGGTATCAGCCGCGCGTGCCGTTTCTATGAGCATTTTCTACCAGTATACCGCAAAATCCCGAATGTCTCAACAAAATATTTCAATATATTGTTAGTTTTTCCCGGAGTTTTATGGTATACTCTTTCCGATGCGTTTTTTGTTTCAAGAAAAAATCGGGGGAATCCATCCGTGAACATTACAGCGAAAACGAAAATTACCTATGCCATCGGCGGCATGGGCAAAAATCTGGCGTACGGTTTTGTCGCCTCTTACACACTCTATTACTACAACACAATTCTCGGTATCAGCGCATCCTTCATCGGTATCCTGCTGATGGTGGCGAGGATCTTCGACGCCTTCAACGACCCCTTCATGGGCGTGGTTGTGGCGAAGACAAAAAGCCGCCACGGCCGCTACAAGCCATGGATCCTGACCGGCGCCGTGCTGAACGCACTGGTGCTCTACGCGATGTTCGAGGTGCCGGCAACGTTGAGCGGCGGCGGGCTGAAAGCCTATGTCGTCGTCACCTGCTTTCTCTGCGGGATCACCTACACGATGAGCGACATTCCCTACTGGTCCATCATCCCGGCCATCACACGGGCCGGCTCCGAGCGGGAGAGCCTGACCGTCTTCGCACGGACCTGTGCCGGTTTCGGCGCGGTGCTGCCTACCGTCCTGACCATGAGCCTGCTGCCGCTGATCGGCGGCGGAACGGACACGGAGCACTACCGCAAAGGGTTCGGCGTCCTGGCTCTTGTCATCGCCATCTTCTATGTGGCGACGACTATCATCACCGTCCGGAACCTTCCAAACGACGAGCTGGAAGAGCCGCACGATTCCTCCGTAAAGGATCTGCTGAATTCCCTGCTCAAAAACGACCAGGCATTGAACCTGGCTCTTATCATCATTTTGTTTAACTCGGCAATCTACATGACCACCAACCTTCTGCTGTATATGTTCCAGTATGACGTCGGCGACGAGAGCCTGTATACATTCTTCATGCTTGTAAGCGGTCTGGTGCAGTTTGTGACCATGACTGTACTTTACCCCTTTTTCCGCAAAAAATACAGCAACCGGCAGATCTTCTCTGTGGCCTGCGTCGTGGGAATCATCGGCTATCTGGGGATGACCGCCCTGATCTTCGGGACACACCTGACTCTCCTAAAGCTAATGATCCCGGGCGTCTTTATTTCTCTGGCAAACGGCATCGGCTATGTCCTGACTACGGTCTTCGTAGCCGACGCGGTCGACTACGGAGAGTCAAAGACCGGGCAGCGCGAGGACAGTGTCGTCTCCTCCCTGCAGACCCTGATGGTCAAGCTCGCCACCTCCGTCGCTTCCTTCGTCGCCGGTATCGGCATCGACCTCACCGGAATCGACGTCACCGCCGAGACACAGACCGCCGCGGCAAAAACCTCCCTGCGGGTTCTGTTCGCCGTCCCGTCTCTGCTTCTGATGACAGGGGCGTTCCTGATCTTTCTGCGGAAAAAAGAAATCGGGCAGCCCGCCTGACGGACTGCCCTGTTATTTCCTGCGCAAAGCCAGTCTGTGACGAAAGAGCGAGGGAATAAAATGCCTTACGTCGTCTATTATATTTTTCTGATTATTCCTGCATCATCAGATATCCAGTGATTCCATTGGATATTCTGTTTTTTTGCTCATGCTGTCAATATGCTTCACGTATTCTTCCCTGTTAAATATCGGTTTATAATTATCTATCACGCTTTTCGCAGCCGCTCCTCCATTTTTAAGGAATCCATACGCACTCAGCGCAAAAATCTTCCCGCCAACAATAAAGGCTTCTTCTTCATCCGCGACTTCTATTTCATTGCTATGCAGTCCGCCGCGCAATCCGCCATGGACGATCGCATAAACCGGCAGCAGATGAGACAAATCTCCCTTATCTGTAGAAGCAGATTTGTGTGCCGTCCGAATTTTCCTTCAGGTAACCCTTTACACCGGTAATTGCAAGGCCATCAACTGTTTTCATTCCCAGCTTTTGCAGATACTCCTTCAGCTTTTGGGATGTCCTGAATTCTCTGTATCCAAGCTCAGCATGATGCCAGAGGTCCTTGCCAAATTCAATGATTTCTTCTCGATGAGCGTCGATCGTGTCGCAGATCAGCTTTTCAATAGGATCCATTTCTCTCATTTTTTCTTCCTTCTTTCTCGAAGCACATTAAAAATATGGAATCGGAGCTCGGCGTCCCGCTGTTCATCCGCACACAAAAAAAGCTGGAGCTCACCGAATTCGGCCACGCCCTGTTCTCCGACGCGGTCAGGATCAGAGAAATCCAGCAGCACTACCTGGAGCAGCTGGAGGAATATCAGCGAAAGCAGCACCTTGCGACTTTAAAGCTCGGCCTGATTCCCCTGATGCCCCACTACCACTTTCCCGCCCTGCTCTCCGCGTTCTCCGCCAAATACCCGTCCACCAGGCTAGAGCTTTTTACCGAGGGAGAGCATCTGCTCTTCGATGCCCTGACGCAGCAAAAGTGTGAAGTAGCGCTTATGCGCTCCGGCACTCTGGAGGAAGACGCACTGGAACGGATGTTCCTGTTCAGGGATTTCTTTTGCATAGTCTTATCCCCAAAGCATCCGCTCGCCGGTGAACAGGCGCTTTCCTTTGCGCAATTGAGTGAATGCCAGTTTATTCTGCACACTGCTGTGACCGCTCATAAACAGCCGTCCAGATTTCAGCAGAAAATGCTGGGCGGCCTTGGCTTTCCCCCAAAATACAGCATGTTTCTGACCTCCTTCAAAGCGATTCTGGATCTGGTCCGCCACAACATCGGGGTTACCATTATGAGTTATCATGCCGCGCGCTATGAGATCCGGCCCGAGGATGATCTTGTGGTCATTCCTCTGGCTCCCAGCATATATTATGATGTTTCTTTATATTACTTAAAGGATCATCCGCTCTCCACGGCCGCGGCCGCATTCCTGGATTTTGTAAATGAGCACAGAGACCTGTTGCCCCCCTCGTTTTCCGACGCTTCTTCGTTGAAAAAATAATCATCAGCGGATAGGGGAGAAGAACACTCCCCTATCTGGCGGAAAGCTGCAGGCGCATCAGCCGCAGGGTGGCGAGGATGTATACCTTCAGAGACTGGAACAGCCACGCCTCCGGTGTGCCTTCGTTCGCGCAGTGCATATCCCCCACCCACTCCGGGTAGTTCTTTTGCGGGTCCTCCATGCCAAAGCAGATCGCGCTCGAGAAATTGTGGGCATAGGTGCCGCCGCTTGTTGTCAGCAGCTTATCCTTTCTCCCTGTAATTTCCTCATAAGCGCCGACACAGACCTGTACCAGATCCGACTCGGGGTCAATCAGGAACGGTTTCCGCACATACCCCTTTTCATAGGTGCCGCCTGCCGACTCGACCATACCGCGCAGCACACCCTCTATCTTTTCCGCGGTCTGCGTAGTCGGGAAACGGACATCCACCGACTGGCGGATGTGTCCCTCTGCCAGATCGGCCTTCCCCCCGATGCAGGTGAGCGGTGTGAAATAAGTATCCGCCGCGGCGATCCCGAGGTTCGAGCCGTCCGTAGCCTCAAGCAGCTTTCTCTGCATCCGCAGAAACACGTTCTCTTCCTCTGTACACAGACGGTAATCGAGCATATAGTTTACAAGCAGCGCGATCGCGTTTACCCCTTTTTCTGGTTCCGCCGCGTGTCCGGGCTTTCCTGTAGCGGTGATCCGCACACAGTCTCCCTCTTCGCGCACGGTAATATTCTCGCGGGCAGGACAGTCGCAGAGCTTTCCTCTCAGAAGTGCCCGGGCGCTGCCAGCCACCGCGTTTGTCGCTTCCCCTCCGGCCAGCTCCCGGATGGTTCCGTTTTCTATCTTCCTGCTGACCAGGGTGGCGCGCATACCGCCCTTTTCCCCGTAATTGACCGGAAATGTAGCGTCCGGCGTAAAGCAGAAGGCCGGCATCTCATAATGCTTCGTATAATACTGCACACATTTCATTCCGGTCTCCTCATTACACCCGAAGAGCACGCGCAGGCGGTAGGGAAGCCTCATGGAAGTCCGCTCACACAGCTCCTTCAGGAACAGAGCCGTGTAAAGCATCAGAACGGCAGGGCCTTTGTCGTCCGCGACGCCCCGTCCGATCAGAAAGCCATCCTTTCTCGTAAGGGTAAACGGATCGGACAGCCACTCTCCGCCCGCCGGTACTACATCCAGATGCGCGGCCAGCCCCAGGATCGCTTCACTCTCCCCGGGCAGGTCCGCCCAGCCCATATAGCCTTCCCCGTCTGCAGTATCAAATCCCATTCGCCCCGCGATCCCAAGCGCGGTATCCAGCGCCCGCCGGACTGCCGATCCAAACGGAGCGCCCGGGGCGGCATCCCCCTTCACGCTCGGCACACGGATCAGACTGTCCAGGTCTGTCAGAATCGCGTCTCTGTTCCTGTCAACAAATGCGTCAATTTCTCTTTTCAGTTCCTCATCGTCCATTTCGACATTCCTTTCGTTCGCCTTCCTTTGTGCGTTTACTGTGCCTTCGCATATCAGCCCCAGGCAGGGTTGTTTCATGAAGAAATTTTAAAATTGAAAAAACGTAGATTTTATCGG
>JAJQBS010000023.1 GCA_021203145.1 Lachnospiraceae bacterium
TTATAAATGTACTTCTCT
Organism: Lachnospiraceae bacterium; assembly: GCA_021203145.1. GTDB lineage: Bacteria > Bacillota > Clostridia > Lachnospirales > Lachnospiraceae > Choladousia. Next base: position 19 of record JAJQBS010000023.1, read on the forward strand.
TGCTACAGTAACGCTGGTCAGCAGTCTTACCTCGATTGGGGATTATGCATTCAGCGGTTGCAGCGCACTGACGGCTGCCTACTATCCGAGCACAGCGACAGACTGGGCGGAGGTCAGTGTCGGAGATGAAAATACCTATCTGACAGAAGTCCTTTATTACAGCATTTCTGCGTGCACGGTTGCCCTTTCGACGACTGGCTACATTTATGATGGTAAGGAGAAAAAGCCGACTGTTACAGTGACCGATGGCACCACGACCTTGACAGCCGGCACGGATTATACGGTTACTTACAGTAACAACGTGAACGTTGGCACAGATACGGCAGAGGTTGTGGTTGCGGGAGCGGGTGATTATTACGGTTCAGTAACGAAAACGTTTTCCATCTATATCGCTGACATCTCGACCGCGACGCATTCGCTCTCGGCGACGAGCTACACCTACGATGGAACCGCGAAGACGCCGACCGTGACAGTAAAGCTGGACGGTACGACACTGACAAAAGGAACCGATTATACGGTTACGTACAGCAACAATACAAATGTGGGTACTGCGACCGTGACGGTGTCTGGTGCTAATAACTATACCGGCACTCTGACGGCAAGCTTCACAATCACTGCTGCCAGTATTTCCGGCGGAACCGTGACGCTTTCATCAACAAGCTACACCTATGACGGCACGGCAAAGACCCCGGCCCCCACGGTGACAGTTGGAAGCAGAACCTTGACGAGCGGCACGGATTATACGGTTACCTACAGCAACAATACCAACGCAGGCACAGCGACTGTGAAAATCACAGGCAAGGGAAATTATACCGGCACACTCTCAAAGCCTTTTACCATCAACAAAGCCAGCCAGACCCTGACAGTGACTGCGGCGGCATCGTCCATCACGGCAGGTTCGTCGACCACGATCACGGCAAGCGGTACGGGCACAATTACGTATTCCTCAGGCAGTACAGCGACGGCGACTGTTACGGGCAAAGGAGTGGTGACCGGCAAGTACCCCGGGACTGTGACCATCACGGTAAAGGCAAGCGGGGATGATAACTATAATGCGGCCACGAAGACGGTGAAGATCAAGGTGACGCTCGCGAAGGGCACGGTGACCAGCCTGACGAACAAGAAGAGCGGCATTCTTGTAAAATGGAAGAAAATCACTGGCGCTTCGGGCTATTATGTACAGCGCAAGAGCGGATCGGGGAGTTATGAGACCATTGCAACGGTGCAAAGCGGCTCCACGGTCAAATATACTGACACGTCTGTAAAGTCGAATAACAGAAAGACCTACACCTACCGCGTGATCGCTTATTATGGAAGTACGAAAAACAGCTGTACGGCGAAAAAGATTGTGCGCCTGACGACGCCGAAGCTTTCCAGTGTAAAGAATTCGTCCTCGAAAAAGGCGACTGTGAAATGGACGAAGGTCACCAAGGTTACCGGTTATCAGATCCAGTATTCAACGAGCTCCAGCTTTGCCACCAGTAAGAAAAAGACGGTGACAAAGGCCTCGACAGTCAAAAAGACACTGAGCTCTCTGACGAAGGGGAAGACGTATTACGTAAGAATCCGCACGTACTACAAGACCAGCTCCGGAACCGTTTATTATTCTGCGTGGAGTACGAAGAAAAAGGTAAAGATCACGAAATAAGCAGTCATTCAGGACAGCAGGCAGCGAGAGGCCTGCTGTTCTTTTCATAATGCGCAGGATTTTATTCGAATACCTGCCGAATTTTCCAGAGAATTTTTTGTGTCCCATTCCTATACAAATCTTGTCTTATCTTTGTGAGTGTGTTAAAATTCGCAGGGAGCAACCATTTTGGACGCACCATTTTTGGCGTATGTGAGAGGAACAGACAACGGCAGCAGGAGGAACAGGATGAGCAGAGTAAAGAGAGTATATGTAGAAAAGAAAGACAGCTTTGCGGTTGCCGCAAAGGGACTCGCGCACGAGATCAGGAGCTATCTGGGGGTGGCGCATCTTGCCGGAGTCAGGATTCTGATCCGGTATGATGTGGAAAATATTTCTGATGAAGTCTTTAAAAAGGCATGCCGGAGCGTCTTTTCCGAGCCGCCGGTTGATCTTTTATATGAAGAAGAATTTCCGGTTTCAGCAGGGGAACGGGCTTTCGCGGTCGAATATCTGCCGGGGCAGTTCGACCAGAGGGCAGATTCCGCCGAGCAGTGCGTGAAGTTTTTGAATGAGGAGGCGGAGCCGATTATTCGTTCCGCGACCGTGTATGTTATTTCGGGAGAGCTCTCTGACGAAGAGTTTGAAGCGGTCAAAAATTATTGTATCAACCCGGTGGACTCGCGTGAAGCCGGATTACAGAAGCCCGAAACACTGGTGACACAGTTTGAGGAGCCTGCGGATATTGCGTCTTTTGACGGATTTGTTTCTATGAATCAGGCCGCGCTGAAGGCTTTGTATGACTCCCTGAATCTGGCGATGACCTTCCGGGATTTTGAGCATATACAGAAATATTTTTCGTCTGAGGAGCACCGTGACCCGACTGTGACAGAGATCCGCGTGCTGGATACTTACTGGTCGGACCACTGCCGCCACACGACTTTTTCCACAGAGCTGAAGGATGTGACGTTTGAGGACGGCTATTACCGCGCTCCGATGGAGAGGACTTACGAGCAGTATAAAAAAGATCACGCCACGCTTTTTGCCGGCCGGGAGGATAAGTTCCCCTGCCTGATGGATCTGGCGACGCTGGCGGCGCGCAAGCTGAAAAAAGAGGGGAAGCTGGATGATCAGGAAGAATCCGATGAGATCAATGCCTGCAGCATCATAGTGCCTGTGCAGGTAGAGAGACCTGTTTCCGAGGAAGAGACTGGTCTGGAGCAGGCGGTTTCTGAAGGAGAGGCCTGTACCAGCCAGGTGGTTTCCGAAGGAGAAACCGGATCAGGGCAGACTGCCGCGGGGGAAACGAAGACTGTTACAGAAGAGTGGCTGGTGAATTTTAAAAACGAGACGCACAATCACCCGACTGAGATTGAGCCGTTCGGCGGTGCGGCGACCTGCCTGGGCGGCGCGATCCGCGACCCTCTCTCGGGACGCACGTATGTCTATCAGGCAATGCGCGTGACCGGCGCGGCGGATCCGACCGCTCCCGCGTCCGAGACATTAAAGGGCAAGCTCCCGCAGAAAAAGCTGGTGCGCGAGGCAGCGCACGGCTACAGCTCCTACGGAAATCAGATCGGTCTCGCGACCGGTTATGTGAAAGAGATTTATCATCCGGATTATGTGGCGAAGCGGATGGAGATCGGCGCAGTGATGGCTGCGGCTCCCCGGAGCGCGGTGATCCGGGAAAATTCCGACCCGGGCGATATCATCATCCTGTTGGGCGGACGCACCGGAAGGGACGGCATCGGCGGCGCGACCGGTTCCTCTAAGGTACACACGCAGGCTTCGATCGAGGTCTGCGGCGCGGAGGTGCAGAAGGGCAATGCGCCGACTGAGCGCAAGCTGCAGCGCCTGTTCCGCCGCCCTGAGGTCAGCCGCCTGATCAAAAAATGCAACGATTTTGGCGCGGGCGGAGTGTCTGTGGCAATCGGCGAGCTGGCCGCCGGACTTCGCATCGACCTCGACCGGGTTCCGAAAAAATACGCAGGCCTGGACGGCACGGAGATCGCGATTTCGGAGTCGCAGGAGCGCATGGCGGTCGTCGTGGATCCGAAGGACGCAGAGGAGTTTATGCGTTATGCCGCTGAGGAAAATCTGGAATCCACAAAGGTCGCGGTCGTGACCGAAGAGCCAAGGCTGCGCCTTTTCTGGAGAGAAAAAGAAATTGTAAATATTTCAAGGGCATTTCTGGACACAAACGGCGCACACCAGGAGACGGACGTGATGGTGCAAATGCCATCTCACACAGAAACATTTTTTACACGCCCGGATGTGGGCGATGCCCGTGAAAAATGGCTGTCCACGCTCTCCGCTCTGAACTGCTGTTCACAGAAGGGTCTTGTGGAGATGTTTGACAGCTCCATCGGCGCAGGCTCAGTGCTGATGCCTTACGGCGGAAAATATCAGATGACCGAGACCCAGGCGATGGTCGCGAAGCTTCCGGTGATGGATGGGAAGACGGATACCGTGACCATGATGAGCTATGGCTTTGACCCATATCTGTCGAGCTGGAGCCCTTACCACGGAGCCATTTATGCTGTGACAGAGTCGATTGCGCGAATTGTGGCGAACGGCGGCGAAGCCGATAAGATCCGTTTTACCTTCCAGGAATATTTCCGCCGCATGACGGAGGATCCGAAGCGGTGGAGCCAGCCATTCGCGGCACTGTTGGGCGCGTATGACGCCCAGCTCGGATACGGCCTGCCTGCGATCGGCGGCAAGGACAGTATGTCCGGATCCTTCAATCTGATAGATCCAGAGTCCGGGACGGACGCAGCAGCCGGGGCAGAGACGGCTGCGCAGGCAGACCTGCGTCCAACGGCAGACATGGATGCAGAGGCAGGCTCGTGCGCAGAGGAAGACAATCCACCCGCGGATGCGCGCCCGCGTGAGATTAATGTTCCGCCGACTCTCGTTTCGTTCGCGGTCGATGTAGCGGATAGCAGAACAGTGATCACGCCGGAGCTTAAATGCGCGGGCAGCAGGCTGGTTCTGCTTTCCATTGAAAAGGATGAATATGACGTGCCGAAGTATGACCAGGTGCTGGATCAGTACCGGAAGTTCCACCAGGATATCAAGGCAGGCAATCTTATTTCCGCGTACGCCCTGGACGGCAACGGCCTTGCGGCGGCGCTCTCAAAGATGGCGTTTGGGAACGGCCTGGGCTTTCGGATTGAGCACAATGTGGACGAGCGCGACCTGTTTACAGCAGGATTCGGAGACATTGTTGCGGAGGCGCCGGATGGCTCCGTTGGCAAGCTTGCGATTACCTATACTGTGATCGGCGAGGTGACGGACACCGGCTATTTCGAGTACCGCGACGTGAAAATTCCAATTGACGAGGCATTCCAGGCGTGGTCGGGTACGCTGGAAAAAGTATTTAAGACCGAGTCCGGTATACCGACTGTCGGCGGCGGGCTGGATATTGACGGCAATCCGGCAGACGGTCCGAGAAGCTATTTCTTCGCAGGGCGAAAGGAGTCCGGCGGACGAATGAATGAGAAGGGGCTGTGGCAGCGCACCGGAGAGACGCCCCACCACCTTTCCTCCGGGGCAGAATGCGCTGTCCGTGATAAAAATGCTCCGCATCCGGACGACGCAGGCGGTCTGTATATCTGCAGGAACAAGGTCGCGAAGCCTCGTGTATTCATCCCGGTGTTTGCCGGAACCAACTGCGAATATGACAGCCAGAAAGCATTCGAGCAGGCCGGGGCCGAGGTGGATGTCCGCGTGTTTCGAAACCTCAGTGCGCAGGATATCCGGGAATCCGTGGATATCTTTGAGAAGGCGATCAGCCAGGCGCAGATCATTATGTTCCCGGGTGGGTTCTCGGCGGGCGATGAGCCGGACGGTTCCGCGAAATTTTTCGCGACAGCATTCCAGAACGAGAAGATCAAAGAGGCGGTGACGGAGCTTCTTGCCGAGCGGGATGGGCTGGCGCTCGGCATCTGCAACGGCTTCCAGGCCCTGATCAAGCTTGGCCTGGTGCCCAACGGCGAGATCACCGGCCAGACGGAGAACTCTCCGACGTTGACATTCAACACGATCGGCCGTCATATTTCGAAAATGGTCTATACGAAAGTAGTCAGCAACAAATCTCCGTGGCTTGCAAAAGCCGAGCTCGGCGGTGTCTACACGAACCCGGCGTCCCATGGAGAAGGCCGTTTCGTGGCGAACAGAGAATGGCTGATGCGCCTGTTTGGAAACGGCCAGGTGGCGACACAGTACTGTGACGTCAACGGCAACGTGGATGTCAGCGATGAGATGTGGAATGTGAACGGCTCTTATTTCGCGATCGAGGGTATCACCAGCCCGGACGGCAGGGTGTTTGGCAAGATGGCACACGTGGAGCGGCGCGGGGATTCCGTGGCGGTCAATATTTACGGAGAGCAGAACCTGAAGATTTTTGAATCAGGCGTAGAATACTTTAAATAAATGAAAAAGAAAATAAAAGCAGACGGTGTTGATGAATTATTTGAAATAGTAAAAGCGATCCAGAACGGTGAAGAGCCTGAGGCTTACGTGAAGCGAAAAGCTGCCGAGGAGAAGGCCGCCCTTTTGGCCGCCCAGAAAGCTGCCGAGGAGGAGAAGGCTGCCCAAAAAGCGGCTGCAGAGAGGGAAAAAGCTGCCGCGAAGGCTGCTCAAAAGGCTGCAGCAAAGGAAAGAGCCGCCGCAAGGGCTGCCCAAAAAGCAGCGACAAAGGAAGCAGCTGCCACGCAGACGGAGGAAGATGCCGTTGAGGGAGCCGGACGTGAAAAAGGCCGGTCATCCATGTCCGGGATGGAAAAAGATATCCGTGACCAGCAGGAAGATCCTTTCGAGAGGCAGCTGGACGAAGAATGGGATGAAGGCTCGGAAGACGTGGCCGAAAACCTGAAGGAATATCTGAAGGAGGCCGGCGCGTTTATCAGAAAGACTGCGCAGTTTGCGGGAGAAAAAGGAAAAGCTGTGAAAGGCCGCGCGGCGGCGACATTGTCATCCGTCTCAGAAAAAAAGAAGAAGCATCCAAAGACAGACCGTGAAACGACAGCGGTACACCCTGACGCCAAAGAGCAGGTGGAGACTGCGGAACGGACCCGCCCGGAAAAGGAAGAAGAGCCTGGCGGACGGATACGCCCGGAAGAACGCGGAGAGTTTCCGCCACAGGCGTACCCTGAACAGCGCGGGAGTGTACCGGAGACAAAGAGGGAACCTCGCGAGAAATGGACTAGCCAGGCAGTGGATGATTTTTCTGCGGAGCCGGTTCACAGCCTGGGGCGAGTGCGCCTGGCAGATACGGAAAAGGAAACGAAAGAGGGCCAAAAAACACGGAGACGCTATGGGGCAAAATCAGTCTCGGAGGAAGCGGAAAGCGTGGGTCGCCGTATCTTGCGCAGCCTGCATATGGATCCTGCCCAGGATAGTACGGCAGGGGATCAGCCGGAAGCTTCCCGCAAAAAGTTCTCAGATGACCAGAAGAAAAAACATTCAGGTGATCAGCAGAGCAGTTCCCGCAATAAGTCGCCGGAGGCTCAGGCGGATGAGAGCATGGATCTGGATGCTCTTCAGATTATCGACCGCCTGTTGGAGCCGCGTGCGCCTGAAGAAAGTACGACTATACCGGCTGCCGAAGCCCCCGGAAGCATCACGTCAGGCGCCCCGGCATCATCGGGTATGGGCAGTACAGGCAGTACGCCTGCAGCCGGGGTATCAACGGATGGCGCAGCTGCCGCGTCCGCCCCGGTAGCGGTATCAAACACTTCAGCAGCATCGGGTACTGCGGCATCCGGAAGCTCCGCGCCAGGCAAAGCGGCGCTATCGTCTTCGGCTAGTACAGCCAGTGCGCCCATAGCCGGAGTAACTGCGGAGAGCACAGCATCCGCGCCGGACACAGGGATGGCTGCGGCGTCAGCATCAGGCACTGGGACGGCCGCGGCGGCAGCGTTGGACACCGGGATAGCTGCAGTGGCGGCAGCAGGCACCATGACGGCTACAGCGTCAGTATTAAACGCCGGGACGGCCACAGTGTCAGCATCAGACGCCGGGACGGCTGAGGGGCTGGCAGCAGGCACCGGGACGGCCGCAGTAGCAGTATCAGACGTTGTGACGGTCGCAGCGTCAGCAGCAGGCACCGGAACGACTGCACCCACATCAGGCACCATGACGGCTGCGGCGCCAGCATCGGACACCGCAGCATCCGAGAGCCCCGTGCCAGGCATCGCAGTGTCATCGTCCATGGACGACAGGACAGGTACTGTTCCTACAGCCGGCTCCCCCGCAGACGGTACGGAAAAGGGCACAAAGGATCTCTCCGGCGCGTCTTCCGAAAACGGAGAGGAGAAGCACCTTCCGGATCTCAGAGAGGGCCTTGGGCGGCTGAGATCAGCTCTGACCGGAAATGGGGAGAAGTCCGGCTCCAGGCGTTCTGTGGCAGTCGGCGTCGGCGCATTGGCGGCTCTTCTGATTCTTGTGCTGCTTTTTGGCGCGGTAAATCATATGCTGACGCAGCAGAAGAAGAGAAAATACGTCACGTCAGACGCGGGTCTGGACATTCTGGTAGAGAATCAGCCTGACGAATGGTGCTCCTCCTGCGAGCTGCAGCTGAAGGTTTCCGTAAAAAAAGGAACAATTTCATCCGTTGAGGTCGGAGGCACCAGTTATGAGCCGGACGAAAAGGGAAATGTGACGGTGATGGCAGAGGATTATCTGCTGGACGCAGTGATTGAGACCGATGAAGGTACATTGACCGCGACCATTGAGATTCCGATGCTGGACGCGGACGCTCCCGTTCTGACAGCGGAAAAATCCGGCGGAAATATCGTATTGACCGCATCGGATGCGCGCTCCGGCGTAAAGAAGATCTGGTATGCCGTCCTGGATGATGATGACTGGCTGGGGCTTCCGCTTTACCAGGAATACAGCGAGCCGTTTGCTTTTGAAGAAGATAAGACCTATTATTTCTATGCGGGCGACCAGGCCGGAAATTACAGCACTGTATTGGTGACAAATATGGAGACCGCGCAGTCGATCAGCCTGAGCGATACAGAACTGACACTTTTTGAGGGAGAAACCGCGGCCCTTTTGGCCGAGGTAAACCCATCAGGAGCCCTGTACAGCGGCCTGAGCTATGAAAGCTCCAACACGGATGTGGTCACAGTGAGCGCGTCCGGACTGATCATGGCGGTGGGAGAGGGCGGAGCCCTGATAAAGGTAAGCGCAGATTCTCTGGAGACAGCGTCCTGCTCTGTGAACGTTGTCACAGAGCAGACAGTGACAATCAGCGCGATCGGCGACTGCACCCTTGGAACCTATGCGGGGGCAGTCACATCCACGAGCTTTGATACATATTATTCCATGTACGGGGCTTCCTACTTTTTTGAAAATGTCCGGGAGATTCTGCAGAATGATGACTTCACTTTTGCAAATCTGGAAGGAACTCTGACGGATGAGACCACCCCGGTGGAAAAGACTTATGCGTTTAAGGGCGACCCGTCTTACACGGAGATTTTGCTGGATGGCTCGATCGAGGTGGTGACACTCGCGAACAACCACAGCAGTGATTATGGCGCACAGAGCCTGGTCGATACGAAGGAAAACCTGGCTGAGGCCGGGATTGAGTATTGCATCGGAGATACGATCGCGTATGAGGAAATTTCCGGTATCAAGGTTGCTTTTATAGGTATTTATGAATTGTCGACCGGAATGGACTGTGAGTCTCAGGTGCGCTCCACAATCGCCGAGGCGCAGTCGGAGGGCGCTGCGCTGATTATCATAGCGTTTCACTGGGGAACAGAAAAAGAGACAGAGGCGGACGCTACGCAGCAGTCGCTTGCACACATTGCGATAGACTGCGGGGCGGATCTCGTCGTCGGGCATCACCCGCATGTCCTGCAGGGAATCGAGAAATATAATGGCAAATACATTGTTTACAGCCTTGGTAACTTTTGCTTCGGAGGCAATTCGAATCCTTCGGACAAGGACACCATGATTTTCCGCCAGACCTTTACCATCACCTCGGACGGCGTCTCAGAGGACGATGACATTGAAATCATTCCGTGTACGCTTTCTTCGGCATCCGGGTATAACGATTACCGCCCGACGCCGGCCACAGGCAGCGCAGCGGATGAAATTATGGAACGCATCAACGAATACAGCGCCGCCTTTGGGGACATCACCTACACAGCCTCCACAGGACTATAGAGGATCAAAATGTGTCTGCATCTCAGATGGACGTAACGGATTGTGGCATATTTCTGAAAATAAGGGCATTCTGATCAGGCCCCTGCCTGCACAGAGGAATAAGACACAATATGATACAAATAACTTTAATATGTAGATAAAATCGGACAAATATGATACCATTCCTGGTGAGACGGGCATAAAGCTCTCTCGAAAAGGAGGAATGGGTATGACACGCATATCTACAGAAAAAAAGGTTTACCGTTATACAATGGAAGGAAGCCGCTATCTGTTCGCCGACGAACGGGTCAAAATGCATCTGATCGACCTGGTGGGCGAGCTTCATCATAGAGATGGCTGGCTTCTTTTCGCGTTCTGCATCCTGGATGATTCCGCATATTTTATTTTAGGGACAGAAAAAATATCCAGCGTTGTGCGGACCATCCAGAGCACTGTGCGTAAGCGTCTCTGGCAGCCTTCGGAGCTGCAGGCCGTTCGCGAAGCAAGAATGGATCTGTCCGGGCAGGTCGAAAAACTGGAGACGCTCACCGCAATTGCCGACTGCAGCAGGGAAATCCACAGGCTTCCGCTTGAACGCGGATACGTGCGTTCCCTTGAGGATTACTGGTGGAGCAGCTATCCCACCTACACAGGACTCCATGTGTGGGGGATGGTCGACAGAAGATTCCTGTCCATGGCATTCTCCCCGGATCCGGCTGTCGCGCGCAGCCAGCTGGAGCAGTTTCACAGCCCGGCGCATATTCTGCCCGAAGGACAGGGATGTACTTCGGCAAGTGAAGAACGCGCCGTCAATGACAGAAACGCTTCACACGTGACAATCCATGAGACGAGCGAAATCCGTATCTATAGATAAGAACACATGACAATCCAAGAGGCAAGCGAAATCCGCATCTATAGATAAGAACGTTTCAGAAGGAAAAAAGTAACGGGGATCAGGACAAAAATTTAAAGAACTTCTTAAAATCCTTAAAAAAAACGGAAATACGGTGACAAAAATTTCAAACAGTGCTATGATAGGGGGCGCTAAAGAGGAGACGCCAGGATATGGCGCTTCCGTTTGTTGAATGCGCAGCGACAAATGTCCTGCCTGATTTCATGATGACTGGGGGAAGCGATATGAAGACAAATAAGATTTATGCCTGGTTTCGCAGATATCCTCTGATGATATGCGTATGCTACCTTATTTTCTATCTGGCGGCCTTCCACTGGCTTGAAGAAAATATCGTCCCGCGATATATCATTCACTGCAAGCTCGATGAGCTGATACCGTTCTGCGAAATCTTTATCATCCCATACATATTCTGGTTCCCGTACATCGGAGGCGCCTTTCTCTGGTTTTACCGCCGGGGCTGGGATGATTACAAAAAGCTGTGCCAGATGATATTCACAGGCCTGACGGTCTGCCTGGCCATCTACTATATATTTCCGACCGGGCTCAACCTCCGGCTGGCATCCTCTCCGCACGAGACCGGCGCCCTGTACAACCTTGTGGTGATGCTCCGCGCCATCGACACGCCGACCAACGTCTGTCCGTCCGTTCATGTGATGAATACCGTCATGGTCTTCCAGGCGGTCTGCAGCCTGGACAATCTGAAGCACCGGCGGGCGACCATCGCAGCACACTTTGTGATCATGGTTTTGATCTGCACGTCTACAGTTCTGTTGGATCAGCACTCCATTATCGACGTGGTGTGCGGCGTAATGATGAGCTTCGTTCTGTATGGACTGGTCTATAAGGTAGAGTGGAAGACAGAGCTTGCCAGACGGAAATCGCTCGCGAAATCTCATACAAAAGAGCGGGCACACATTTAGCGCATACGGCTCAACAGCAGTGCACAAATCAGGAAAGCATCAGAAGAGAATACAGAGAGGAAAAAGAGCCAAAAAAGAGCATTCATTATGAAAAAGTGTATATAGCGAGAAACCATATGAAAAAAATGCTGTCAGGCGAGAAATCATATGAAAAAAGTGCTTGACTTTGACCTGCATTGAGTATTATAATAGCAAAGCGAGTCGCCCAGAGGGGTGGCTCGCTGATATGGGGTCTTAGCTCAGCTGGGAGAGCATCTGCCTTACAAGCAGAGGGTCATAGGTTCGAGCCCTATAGGCCCCATAGATAGCCGGTATACAGCCGGAGGATACAATTTCATATGGCGGAGTAGCTCAGCTGGCTAGAGCACACGGTTCATACCCGTGGTGTCGAGAGTTCAAGTCTCCCCTCCGCTACTGGAAGATTCCCGTAAAGCCTTGATTTTAGCGGCTTTGCGGGATTTCGTTTTTATCGGAGATTTGTTAGGGAATCAAAAAGGGAATCAAATAAAAAAATAGGAGGAAAATCTGCACACAGATATCACATAAGCTCTATGCATTGCGCATAGAGCTTAAATTTTTGGAGCTGAGATAAAATCTTTCTGTGTTCATTCTATTATGGCCTTGTTCTAGCCGTGTGATATCATAATTTATTCCAGCCGATTGGAATTGGAACAGGTGCGAAATCTCCAGAAAAATTCTTAGAAATCTTGATGTTAATTATTCAACTTAGAATACCAGTAATTCCTTGCTGCTTCTGGCATAATCTCGCACACGACGAACGAATGTTCGATAACACGCATAAATGCCTTTCTTCCTATAAAAATATCATACCATATTCTCATATCGAAAACACACTGCGATCAAGTGTCCGTACACACTGCGTTTTTACTCTGCAATGCGCGATTCTTACCTGTCACCTTTTTGTCTTTGCTTCCATCTTAGCGAGATGCCGTTTCAGCACGAGATTGATATACTGACTGAGCGAACGATCATCCTCATCCGCCAGCTTTTTCAACGTTTCTAACATATCTGAGTCTAGAGTGATACTCACTTTCTGTTTCAGGGGCTTCATGTTAATATCCATAGCTCAACCTCTCTTTTCGCATACTATAGCAGTTTATGCAGAAAAAGATTGACTATTCGCTTAAAGTAGGATAAAGTAGGATACAAATGTAAAATTTATGTAAAGACGGGAGGAACTGTTATGGCATTATTTAAATGTCCTGATTGTGGAAAAGAGATATCAGATAGAGCGAGCGCTTGCCCAAATTGTGGATGTCCAATTTCAGAAATGAAGACAGGTGGTATAGTGAAAATTAAAATGCCAACAACGAACGCTATTTCAGGTGGTTTTGTTGGAATGCTTTCTTCTAAAAATGTGACTATATCTTCTGGAAGTCGTACATTATGGACTGGTAGACACGGTCAAACGGCTTCGTTTGAGTTAGATGCGCCTACAACAATAACAATTGATTTAGGTGGATGGGCGAATAAAGTTAACGGGAGAGTCGAACCAAAGAAAAAATATGAACTGGTGCAAGATCAAGGGATACATATGCTTGCGACATTTACTTTATCTGAGGTTGACGTCATAGATTCAGGTATATAGATATGGAGATAAATATAGATG
>JAJQBS010000083.1 GCA_021203145.1 Lachnospiraceae bacterium
CACAATACAATTCTCCCGGTGTTGCCTTTCTGCTGCTGTGTATCATCCATGTGCGTGCGGCTTTTCATATCTTCTTTAGCGCCGTCCAAAAGCGAAGCTTTTTTTTCATTGGCGGCGCGACCTGCCTCCGAAGCGCAGCGAGGTGGCGTTTCCATATCATATCGAAGAAAAATCTCATAAGAATCTCCAAGGTACTGCACACTCTCTATGGGAAGATAAAATTCCCTGCAGCCCTGCTTTTTCTCCTCCGAACTGTTTTCCGGCCTGAACAGCTGCGTTTCATTCAGCCAGTTTGACTTCCCCACAAAATGAGCGACAAACTGTGTTTGCGGATGCGCATAAATCTCTTCCGGAGCATCATACTGGTCAACCACACCGGCATTCAGCACTGCAATCTTATCGCTCATGCTCATCGCTTCCGTCTGGTCATGTGTGACAAAAACTGAAGTAATATTCCTCTCCGACACAAGTTTCTTCAGTTCATAGCGCATTTCTTCCCTTAAAAGCGCATCTAACGCAGAAAGGGGTTCATCAAATAAAATACAGGACGGCTCAATCACGATCGCCCGTGCAAAAGCCACCCTCTGCTGCTGCCCTCCGGAAAGCTGGTGCGGATACCGTCCCGCAAATTCCTCAAGCTGTACCGCTGCCAGTGCACGTTCCACGCGTTCCTTTAGTCCGTCCGTCTGCCGTCTTGCCCGAAGCCCAAACGCGACATTTTCAAAGACCGTCATATGCGGCCAAAGAGCGAAATCCTGAAAAACAAAGCCAAGTCCCCGCTTTTCCGGCGGCAGATCAATTCCCTCTTTTTTCGAAAAAACGCAGGTCTCATCAAACCAGATCTCTCCGGCATCCGGAGTCTCCAATCCTGCGATCATCCGCAGCAGCGTGGTCTTGCCGCAGCCGGACGGTCCCAACAGTGTAGTGAAGCTGCCGCTTTCAATCGTAATAGAAACCGGACGAATGACCTGTTTCCCCGCAAACGATTTTTCGATATCAGTCAAACGTATCTTCATTTATGTAAAATACCTCTCGCATAATTAAGGGTACACCGATCAGATGCTGTATATATGAACCTTCCGCCGCTGGCGCAGCCTCCGATTTTTCACTGTTCATTATTTATCGTATCTACAATAACAGCAAAGCAGATTTTGGAATATCATGGGGCCATAAAATTCAGGAAAAATCCATGTAAAAAATTGATAACAGAAGCCATTGCCTCTGTTTTTTCAAAAAGAGAAATGATATACTTTTACAGATTGCAGAGTAAAGGAGAATCCGACAGATTGACGTCGGATGTAAAAATAACATGAATATCACAATGCTCGGAACCGGCAACGCAATGGCGACCGAATAATACAAGGAAAGCCGCGCAATTAAAAATCGCTTCGCGATTGGCGCAGCCTTCGTCCATACTCGCTATGCGAGTACGGACATGCAATACCTGTTTTGTACTGAATGATAATGACAACTATTTTATGGTAGACGGCGGCGGCGGAAATACCGTCATTCGCCAGCTAAATCATGCGGGATTTGACTGGATGGACATGCGGGAAATCCTTATCACACACCGGCACTCAGATCATCTGTTCGGCATTCTCTGGATGGTGCGTATGATCTGTCAGGCCATGAAGAACGGAACATATGAGGGAGATGCCAATATCTATGGACATGACAAAGTAATCTCTATCATCAGAAATGTCTCCATGGAGCTGCTCTCTAAAAAAGAATCCATCTTTTTGGATAACCGGCTTCATCTGATACCGGTCTGTGACGGTGAAATGTGCAAGATCAATGAAAGAAACGTTACTTTTTTTGATATCCGGTCAACCAAGGCAAAGCAATTCGGTTTTTGTATAGAGCTGGATTGTGGTGAAAAGCTGACCTGCTGCGGGGATGAGCCTTGCAGCCCATGCTGTGAAAAATATGCCAAAGACAGCAAATGGCTCCTGCACGAGGCATACTGTTTATATTCGGAGGCCGCCAGATTCTCACCTTATGAGAAACATCACTCCACCGTAAAAGATGCCTGTGAAAGAGCGGAACGCCTGAATATCAAAAACCTCCTGCTCTATCACACAGAAGATAAAAACATTCTCAACCGAAAAGCTCTGTATATAGAAGAAGGCAGGAAATATTATTCCGGTAATCTTTATGTTCCGGATGATCTGGAAACAATCGAACTATAAAAACAAGACCTGCTTACGCAAAAAAACACAAAACCGCCATAATCTGTTTACGATTTTTCCACAACTCAATCATTTTTTCTTCACAGAGCCATAGTATTCTCTTTATCAGAAAGTTGAAACGCCCCCTCACTTCGTTCGGCGGCAATCTCCGTTTCACTTCGGTCCGCGCTAAACGATCGTCCACTGGACGATCAGCGCCGCATCGACAACGAAAAACGCTTCGCGTTTGGTCGATGCTCAAACAGCAAGTGCTCAAAATAAATCTTTCTTTTTCATACTCGCCGGGGTCACAGGACATGGCCTCGGCCCTCCTTTTTTCTGGAAGACTTCTTTTGGGAATGTGATACCCCTGTTTATTACCAGTTTTTCATGATCTCCAGCATTTCGCTCTCGTAGTCCCCGAAAATGTCTTCGTTGCGTCCGCCGTGACGCAAATTTGTTTCTACGCCGCGCTCGCCATCTTCAAATTCCCAGATGTGATAGGCAAGTCCGCGGTATTCAAAATCTATGCTTCCGCAACCGTCCTCTTCCGAATAATTATAATTCCAGCCGCGTTCCTCTATAAAAGAACGCACTCTCGCTAATCGTGTCTCTCCATTCATAAAAATCTGTTCCTCCTTCTGGACATGACAATATCATTCTTTCATCTGTCTCTCGATCCATGCCATCAGCACATTCACGACATATTCCTGCTGTTCTTTGGACAGCTCTTTTCCTTTCGGTATCTGATGCCATTTTTCCAGACACCCTCTGCAGCAGCATCCGGTCGCGTGTTGTGCGATAAAGACCGGATGACCTGACAGTGAGCCACGCCATTCCGAATCGCACGTTCGTGCGGTGCTGAGCGCCAGTGGCGCTCGTTTAGCACCGACCGGAGCGGTAACGGAGAGGCGTGGCCTTCGTCCATGATTTGCCGAGGCAAATCACGGACATGAATCATCGGTGTCTGCTTTCCATCGTTGACCGGTTCTGCCGGAGCCAGTCTCTTGCTGATAAAATCACAGGCGTGAGAACGAATTTTGTCCATGCCCTTATCCCGGACATACGCTTTGTCAGCCTCTTTCAGAGAAAAACTGCTGCGGAATTTTGATTGATCCAGCCGTGCAAAAAGATTTCCAAAAGGCTCATCCTCGCTGCTTAGCATAGTTCCGTATGCTATTCTTTTTTCGGCAACCATCGGCAGCCCTCCCGCTTCCTGATCGTAGGTGTATGGGCGACTGTTGAATTGACTCGTGCCGTTACCTCTGCCTGTCACTGCAGCATGACTTATGCTTTTTTCTGCGTCGTCTTCACCTGAAAGCTTTCTTGATCGAAGCGATGAAGCGTTTCCATTGTCTGTCTCCAAAAATCTCTGCGAGTTCCTTACCGCATCTTTCCATCCATTCGCGATCCGCTCGGCAAGTTTTGTGTTTCTGGATGTCGTCGTCTCATTCCGTGTGGCGTAAGCAATCGCCTTTTTCTCTCCGATCAATACGAGAATTTTTTTCGCACGGGTCACGCCAGTATACAGAAGATTCCGCTGCAGCATGATATAATGGCTCATGGTAAAAGGCATCACGACGATCGGATATTCAGAACCCTGCGACTTATGGATGGTCGTCGCATAGGCGAGAACCAGCTCGTCCAGCTCCGTCACATCATAGGTAACGCGCCGCCCGTCAAAGTCCACGGTCAGCTCACTTTCTTCCGTATCCACGTTTGCAATGATTCCGATATCGCCATTGAACACTTCCTTGTCGTAATCATTTTTAATTTGCATTACCTTATCATGCAGCCGATACTGTGTACCGCCGCGCTTCAGATAAACGTTGCTGGGATTCATCGCTTCCTGCAGAACCTGATTCAGATTTGCAGCGCCGCAATATGTCCATGATTTGCAAGGCAAATCATGGATGCAGGCCGCGCCATTGTGCGAAGCACAATTTAAGATGCGCGGCTTCCCGTGCCGCGCTGCATCGGTGTCAGTACCTGGATATCAGAAAATGCGTCTGCATGATAATAGGACGGCAGATTCTTCGTACAGTATTTGACAAGCAGATCAACTACTTCCTCGTTCGTTTCTTTTGCAGCAAAGAAAAAATCGGACGTGCGTCCACCGCGCAGATCAGGCATTTCACCCATGTTGATTCGGTGCGCGTTCATAATAATCCGGCTTCCCTGTGCCAGCGCCAGCCAAACGCGAAGCGTTTCTTGCATGGCTGGCGCGTCCTGCCGCCGAGCAAAGCGAGGTGGCGTTTCCACCTGCCGGAAAATGCGGGTAAGGCGAACGACTGGGATGCACCCGGATGCAATGATATCCTTCAGAACTTTTCCAGCGCCCACGCTCGGCAGCTGATCTGTGTCACCAACCAGTATCAGCGTCATTTCCTCCGGCAACGCTTTCAGCAGATTATACATGAGCATCACGTCGATCATCGAGCATTCATCCAGAATGAAGAACATCCCCCTCCAGCGGATGTTCTTCATTCTTCTGATAACCTTCAGGCGGCTTGTATTCCAAAAGGCGATGAATCGTTTTTGCTTCCATACCCATTGCTTCGGACATTCGCTTTGCCGCGCGGCCAGTCGGTGCCGCAAGTATGACTCGGCACCGCGCTTTTCGATATGCTGAAATGATACCGTTCATCGTGGTCGTTTTACCTGTTCCCGCTGATGTCAAGCTATTGTTTCATCTTTTTTACCGGATTTTTGCCCGATTTCCGGGTTTTTTCTGCCAGTTCCAACCGTTTTCCCCAGTGGGCGTGTCAGATCAATGGCACAAAATATCTTCACTCGTGTCAGATAAATGCTTATGGGTATTTAATTCCAGATATGTAATTAACTCCCGTGCCAGTAGTACCATAATCCATTGTTTCCTCTGATTATAGCTGTGTTTCTATTCTCCTGCAAGCAAAATCTCCTAAGCCAGCTTGAACAACTCCGGTAGCTTCTACAGCCAGAGATTGCCGCAAAAAAAGACCTGCCATTGTGCAGCAGGTCTTTCAGATTTAGGAACTCTTTCATTCTTTTTTATTTCTTCCAGACAATTTCCAGATCATTTTCCGTATGAACTATGATTTCTTTAAAATATTCATCCAGCAGTTCCGGTGTCAATTCTTTTACAGCGAATACCTCAAAACCGGACTCCTTCTCAAGCCGAAGCACCTCGTCTTCCGCTTCCCGCAGCTGCGCCTTCAATTCTTTCAAATGTTCTTTTAGTCGCTCCTCATCGTCTTCACTTGCATTAAAAGCAGCTCCCTCCAGAACATGCTTCTCATAGTTACGCATCTGTCTTTCGCGGTTTTCTGTAATCGCCTGTTCTGTTTTCTGATACTTTAACCTCAAGCCATCCAATGTTTCTCTGGCTGTATTTTTCTCCGCTTCGAGAAGCCGGCTGCTCTCACCCAGTTCCATGATATGTTCCTGCAGCCGAAACATCAGCAGCTGTTCCAGAGAAGAGTCTTCTGCCCGTGCCACGCATCCGGTCAGGCCGCTGATGTTCTTTTCGGCGCACCAAAAATATGGATGCCCCAGTTTGCAATGTCGCAGATTTCTTCCACAACATCCGCATTTTAGCTTTCCCACCAGAACATGAGATTCTATCCCCTTCCACTTCTTTCCGGGCGAAAACCGTTCCTGAATCCGGTCAATTTGTTCAGGTTCAATAATCGGCTCATGATGGTTTTCTGTAACAATCCAGTGTTTCGGTCCTGTTCTCCTGCTTTTGCCTTTAAGTCTTTCACTCTCATAGGTTCCCTGCACAAGATCGCCACGATAACTCCGGTTTTTTAACATAACCAATATTACCGAATGATTCCACAGATAAATCCCATTCTTCGGTCTGAATGTCCGCAGTCCTTTTTCCACCCTGACCTGTGATGGTGTTTTTACGCCTTCTGAATTCAGTGTCTTCGCAATCTGGACAAATGACATCCCACCCTCGTACATGGAAAAAATCCGGCGCACCACCTCCGCCTCGTCTTCCGCAATCAGAAGTCTGTGCCGGTCATCCGGGTCTTTCTGATAGCCAAAAGGCGCTTCCGATCCAAGGAAATTCCCCTGTTCTTTCAGGGAACGGATAGATGTCTTAACCTTTACAGATAAATCCTTGCTGTACAGATCGTTGACAAGGTTCTTCAACTGCACAGCCAGCGTCTCCGGATCGCCGTCCATACTGTCATAATGGTCACTGATGGCTATAAACCGTACTCCAAGGAACGGGAAAATCTTTCCCAGGTAATTTCCCATCTCCAGATGGTTCCTGCCGAAGCGGGAAAGGTCTTTCACCACAATACAGTCTACTTTCCGCAGGCGGACATCCTGCATCAGCCGCTCAAAGCCCTCCCGCTCGAAATTCGTCCCTGTCCTGCCGAGATCAAAATAACAGTCAAACAGTTCCAGATCATCGCGTTCGGCCACATACCGGCGGCACAGTTCTGTCTGGTTATCTATGGACTCATTCTTCCGCTCCGTACTGTCCACGGAAAGTCTGGCGTAAATCCCCACGGAATATATTTTCAAGGGTGTTTTCTTTATTTCTGATCCTGATTGCCTGTTCTTTCTCGATGTCCTCGCCATCAGCCCGCCTCCTGTCCGTCAAGCCCTGCGTTTTTGATGAAATCATACAAAAGCGCTGTCTTCTCATAAAAATCCTGACACCGGAGCACTACCTGCAGGCGCTTATCTTCGTACACAAGAATCTTCTCCACGAAGGTCACCAGTGCCGTGCGGTTCAGGGCATCCAGTTCCAGAAGTTCTTTGAACTGCTCCAACCGTATCCCGGCATCCAGTCCGTTCTTAAACATCGCCCGGATGTTTTCCGTCTGCTTACGGATCACCTGCTCCAATTCCGTATATTTTTCTTCGTAAACGGTGGAAAATGTCTTGAAATCCGCTTCGGAAATAATATTGCTCTTATAATCTGCATACAACGCTGCGCGCAGCTTCCGGTATTTCTCCTGCTCCGCTTTCAGGCTAACGATCTCATTGTCAAAAGCAACGATGTCGTCGTACCGCATCTCCAGATCCCGGACGGACGCCACCACTTTTGACTGCTCCACGATGCGGTCAATGCGGCTTTTCAATCCGTAAAGGACAATCCTGTCCAGCTGTTCCTCCGTGATGCTGTGCCGGGAACACTGCCCATTTTTATTATGACTGGAGCAGATATACCGCACTGTCGTTTTCCCCTTATATCGGGTAATGCGCCGCACCATCGGCTCCCCGCAGTCCGCACAGTACAGAAGTCCCGCATACATGGATGGCTTGCTGCTCCCGGCTTCTGCACGGCAGTCCGCTTTAAGCAGATCCTGCACGATATCAAATTCTTCTTTTGCGATAACCGCTTCGTGTGCGGCATGAATTTTTACCGGCAAAAAACACTGCAGGCCAGACTCGACCACTGCAAGACCGACCAGAAAGACTTCCGCACGGTTTGCTCCAATGTGGATGCTATTCTCGGACAGGGAAAGACTTTGAAAACGGAGCGGGACCTGTCGCAGAGCATTTGATATGAAAAGCAATCAGGGGACGTCCTTACAGTTCCCCTGGTTGCTTTCCATCATATTGTATAATTTTAATATTTCAATAAATCTACCCAGTTATCAGGAAAACCGACGTGTTTAAGCGAAATGTCATTTCTATATTCTTCAATGATTGCTTCCAATTCAACAAGCACATTTGCATTCCATTTATCCTTCTCAGGATACAAAAATCTGATTACCATAATCTGAGTGAAAAGTTTGCGGTTTGCCTTGAAATCAGCGCTTTCTGGCATTTTAGGCAATGCCGGGAATGACCAGTAATAGAGTCTTGAATAATGAGCGCAACGATTTCTTAAATCAGTAATGCAACGAAGCCAGCTTTTTAAGCATGCAACCGTTGTCCCATATAACTCTTTTGCCAATTCCTTTTGCTCGTTTGTTTTCAGATCTGCATAAAAATAGGACAGCATTCCCATCGAAAAAAACTCAACAATGACCCATATCGGAAATTTCCCGGAATATTTTTCTTTATGATGCTGCACCACCAGCGTTCTTTTATTTTCTTCTATACAAGTATTTACCAGTTCCAGAAAGCGTTTCTGATCATGTCTTTCTGAAAACACATCTTTTTCCAGATAACCTAATGCCCCATGATGATGAGCACTGTAATAGGACAGTTGTGACCGAAGATAGAGTTCAACTTCTTCAATACACTCAAACAGGAGGCTTCTTATTCTTCCATCAAATTCGTATATCCTCTGAATCCGGTGAAAGCTGACGTTTTGGAAGTAAGTACCATCCGCTTTTCTGAACGGTAAAAAATAAGCAGAAAGCCGATAATAATTCGCTTTATGTAAAAAAATGGCACATGAATCCCTATCGTCAACAATGAATCCTTTCTTTTCTATAAGAGAAACCTGTTCGTCATAACTCTTCGGCTGCTTAACAAGCGCACTGCCCTTTTCTGTTGTAGCCTCTGAATTGTCCTTAGTCCCCATATCTATTCCTTTTCTTCTTAAACAAAGCAAAAAATGTCTCCCCATGGGACACATCACTGAGTGAGAGGTGTGGGGAGTCCTGTTGTTATCATTATATGCAAAGACAGGATTCAAGTCAACGCATTTTTAATCTTTTTCGAAAAAATCCGCATTGGCTGCATAGTGCATATCTGCATGTACCTGTTTCGCAGCTTCACTTTAGCTCAACAAAGCAAAAAGTATTTCGAACTCGCTCAATTTTGAGCAAGTTCGAAGTCTCTTTGCTTATCCGCATCAATACTGCCCTCTGCGAAAAAAAGGTTGCAATGCTTTCTGAAATCATAATTCATAGTGGAATCAAAGATATCCCCCTGATATATATGTGTGTGATGTCGCAAAGCTATCCGGAAAAATATCCTGCTGTGCGGATGTCCTTTCGGTTCCATTCAAGAAAACGCACTCTGCCCCTGTGAGCTACATGGATCTGGAAGAGACCGAATTGCTGTTTTCCATTCCTGACAGGAAGGACCCATCCCAATACCGGGATCTGGCGATCATGACTGTTATGTATGAAAGCGGAGCAAGGGTGCAGGAAGTTATTGACCTCTGCCCGTCCAATTTCCATTTTTCAGGCACAAACCGCGTTGAGATACATGGAAAGGGGAACAAAACAAGGCTGGTTTCAATCAGCCGGAAGGTAGCTGAGATTGTAAAAACATATATAAAAAAAGCTGGGCGTACGGAACCAAAGGAACCGTTATTTGTAAACCGCAAAGGAGAGAAGCTGACCCGGGCGGGAATCCAGTACATCATTAATAAATATGTAGACATTGCCAGATCGCAGAGGCCTGATTTGTTCAAGTCAAAGATCACGAACCACACTTTCAGACATAGTAAGGCGATGCATCTTCTTGAGGCAGATGTAAATCTTGTGTACATTCGGGACTTTCTCGGACATACGTCTGTTAAAACTACAGAAATTTATGCACGTTCGAATCCAAAAGTCAAAGAAGAGCAGCTCCGAAAAAGCAGCGCTGCTATCAATAGTGGAAAGAATTATGGTGAAAAAGAAAAAGAAAATTTGCTGGACTGGTTGAAAAAGAACCTTTAGTCTGTTACAATTCTTATGTAAAGTTGAACATCTCCAAACCTCGGATATCTATTCTGATTTGGAGATGGCTTTACATAACTGCGAACTTTGCATAACAATCCTTATGTAAAGCTTTACATAATGACTGTGATTCGCAAAGAATAATCAGCTTATCTCCAACCATGAACCCTAAATCGTTGTAAATTCCTGTCGCAACCACAGTCTCAAGCGTTACATATTTCAATTCCGCCGCCGTAGTTTTTACATCTTCAGGATGCAGTACACGATATAATTGAATAAGATAATTGGGGTCAGAAAACAGATTTCGGAACACTGTGTCCTTAACCGTTCTCTGCATATTTTCCCCAGTTGATGTCTTATTCACTTCCACTTTATCGTCCATTATTCCAATCACCGCCTTTCCTCACGGTCTCTGACAGGAGCATATACCTCTCCTCTTGTGCCTATAGCTTACCACAAAGCCTTCTGAAAAGCAACTTTGCATATCAGAGAAAAATTTGTCCGAAAGCCCTCACATACTGCTACACACTCCCTCATTTCTTTAGGAGTTCATCAGGCAATTCATACACCCGATTTTCAGCAACAGTGGATTTTGTACACTTACAATGTCTGCTCTTTTATCTTCTGCTCAATCTCCGTATGATCCACTTCCAGAATCGTCTCCACCGTCTTTCTGGCAATCAACAAAGCCTGCATAGTTTTTCTCGCTGTGCGATATTCCGCGTATGCCTTTTTCTTGTCTGCGAGAATCTGTGCGTATTCCTGATTGAGCTGCTTGATTGAGGGGATTTTCTTTCTTACTCTTCCTTTTCTGGAACCGGGAGAGGCTGTAGCTGTAACCGAATCAGCATCAAGCTAGTCAAATGCCGCCTTTGCCGCTTTATGCAGGGCGATTTCTTCCCGATGTTCTGCCAGAAACTTCTTTGTGGAAATGCCCCCTTCCTTCGGTCGGCGGCAGCTTGCTGCGGCCATTATGAAAACGCTTCGCGTTGGCCGCAGCGGGCTGTATCTGGCTTTTCGGTAAGCGGTATAAACATCCCTCGTCCTAGAATAATTGATAATGTGCTTTTTCAGTGCAGCAATCTCTGCTAACCGGCTCTCGGATGCCTTGATAGAATCAGACAGCTCGTTGAACCGGGTGACTGCCGTCTCTGTTTTTTCAGACAGCTCCTCAAAGGTATCAACGCCCTGTTCCTTAATAAAACAGACAGCCTCTGCCATCTGCTTCAGATTGAAGGTCTTTGCCCAGCGAGCGTATCCAGTCTCCGCTCCGCTTCGGTCGGCGCTAAACGGACGTCCACTGGGTCTCCGCTTCGCTCCGGTCCGTCCTTAACGCGTGCCACTGGCACGCAGGACCGTCCAGCGCCCTTTCCCCTGTTCCATCTTCTCCTGAATATCAATCAGCAGCTGCAGCTTCGGCTGTGTATCGGCAAATGACTTTTCTTTCGCGCCTCTTGCCCGCTTTCTGGGCTGATGCTCCTTTGTCCCGGCCAACACCGCACGAAGATCTTCCTCGGAATAGCCGTCGCCCAAAGAACGCAGACGGATAAAGCGTTTCTGACCTTTACCTTTCAGCGAAATATTCTTCCCACGTTTTATTTCGTATCCGGCATCGGAAAGCAGCTTGAGAAGTGCTTCAAAATCCTTCGGTTTTTGCTGCAGGGCGGTGTCAATCGCTGCAATGATCGCGTCTCTGTGAGTTGCTTTCTTCGGATATGCCGTCCGCTTTTGCTGCTCCCGGTAAGGCCGCGCTTCGATGATGGAAAGGCCATTCTTAACGCAGAGCCGGTCACTGATTCGCCGTACCGCCATAAAAGACAGATAGAAATTATTAAACTTCCGGCTTCCATCCAGAGTGGTGGAATTAAACACGATATGGTTGTGAATGTGCGGCCTGTCCGTATGCGTGGCAACGATGAAAGCGTGTTTCCCTTTCGTGAAGCTCATTGCCAGCTCGTAGCCGATCCGGTTTGCTTCCTCCGGCGTGACCTCCCCCGGCTTAAAGGACTGGCGAATCTGATATGCAATCACATCGTTCTTCTGATGCCGCCCTGTGCTGTGTTCGTACTGGCGTTTCGACAACATAAAATCTTCGTCTACCGTTTTCGGATCACACTCATAAGCACTGATATATTTTCCATCTTCGGTCTTTTTCGCATTCTGCGAATAATCTGTCCGGTCCGCTAGCGTTTTGGCAATGGTTTTGCCCTTATTGATATGCAAAGGTATGATTCTTGTCGCCGCCATCCGCATTCACCTCCCATCTGTTTATTTATTGCTTCTGATCGAGCAGGGTGACTTTCCCCTGCTCGCAGCGCGGGGCGCAGGCAGCAAAGCTGCCAAAATTCTTCTTGCGGCTCTGCGCAAAAAAAGAGAACCGCCACAAACGACGATTCTCTCAACTGTCTTTTACTGTTATTTTTCAGGCTTCTGCCTTCTCAGCCTCTCCTGCTCCCTGCGCAATGTAATGAATAAAGTCTATCACTTCATCATCAGAATGCCCATGTGCTCTCAGCCATTCAGAAGCAAGGCTCATTTCCAGTGTATTCATTTCATCATTATACTCGTCCATAATAATACCCTCCCGAACTTCTATGTCACCATTATGCAGCATTCAGGCAAACATTTCAACAGGATTTTTGCAGTTTTCTTTCGTTTACTTCAGCATCCGTTCCCGGTCTCTAGCCCCCAGCAGATAAGCATTGGTTATAACACATTCCCACATTTCATCGCACTTGGTCAATATTTCATCTAAAACCTTGCACTCTTTGGCATCCGGACCACCGACCATCGCTTCGAACTCATTTATTTTCTGATACATTTCTTTCTTATGCTTTTCGTACTCCGAATCGCCCTCTACTATTGCAGAAATCGGTTCCTCGTACATCTTATCAAAATACTCTTTCATAAATTATTTGTCCATGACTGTCTCCGTTCCTCGCTCTAATGCATGTCTTTTGTTATTCAGGAATGAATAAAATTACCCAGCGCATCCCGACACTGTTCTGCCGTAAGCACTACCCATTCCACAAGAAATATGACCAGAAATACCGCCAATGCCATTCCTGCCAACAGACCTACATCTCTCCATCTGGCCTGCGTGACACAATAGATGGCGCATCCCACGATGAACGCAAACAACAGGCTCAACAGCCATGAAGATACATTTCCGAGCAGCCTCCCTATCGCAATCAGAAAACTCAGCAGGAATACAGCAACACCAGCCAGAATCTTGAACGGCAATTTGATTAACCACATATACGGCACCTCCTTCTTTGTTTCTGACACCATTGTATCAGAGCTATGTAAAATCGCAAGGATGCCACAAATTTTCTGGTTTCACAGTCTGCTAAAACTCTATCATTCTCACAATCTTATTTCTTTCCTCTGATATAATCTCTATCCGAGGGTTTTCTTTCCGATTCCCATTAAAATAACTGGTGAGTTAAAAGTTTTTTTATTATCACAAGGGCGTGAAAACCCCTTGTT
>JAJQBS010000113.1 GCA_021203145.1 Lachnospiraceae bacterium
CCGATAAAATCTACGTTTTTTCAATTTTAAAATTTCTTCATGAAACAACCCTGACTTTATTTAGCCAAAATATTCAGAAAAAACAGAAAACTGCGGAAAAATTCTTCCATACTTCTTCCCCGTCAAGGCTTGCCTTTTCCGCCTCAATCTGGTATGGTAAGGAAAAAATCCAGAAAGGCGAATTCAGATGAGCGAATTAGAAAACTGCGGCGGGAGCTGTATCGGATGCGAAGAAGACTGTGGCGGGGCAGCCACCATGACATTAACCCTGGATGATGACCGTGAGATTGAATGCCAGGTCGTCACCATGTACAAGGCAGCCGGGAAAAATTACATCGCGCTGCTGCCCCTGGACGAAAACGGCAAAAATTTTGACGGCGAGGTCTACATCTATCGCTATCACAGCGAGAACGGCATCCCGGTACTGGAAAACATTGAAGACGACGACGAATACGAAGCCGCCTCCGACGGATTCGATGAATGGCTGGACTCCCAGGAGTTTGACGAATATATCTCCGGGGAAGAGTGAGGACAGATCTTTGCGGCAAGTGGATGCAGATCTTTGCGGCGGGTAAGGACAGGTCTTTGCAGCGAATGGGGACAGGTCTTTGCAGCGGGTGCGAAGCCCTGTCCCACACAGCAGCCGGACATCCTCACACATCCAGAAACACATCCAGAAATCCGGAAGGAGCGACGGCTTTTCCATACTTCTCTTTTACGTAAAACAGGTGAAGCCGGTCTTTCGCGCGGGTCATGCCGACGTAGAACAGCCGGCGCTCCTCCTCAAAGTCCGCTTCCAGCGCGGCCCGATGGTGCGGGATCGTTCCCTCATTCACATCAATAAGAAAAACCTCCGGAAATTCGAGCCCTTTGGAAGCATGCAGTGTGGCGATCGTCACCGCGTCCTCCTCATTTTTCCGGGATTTTTTCCGGTTCTCTTCCAGCGTCGCCTTATATTCTTCCATATGGGCAGTCCATTCTTCCAGAGTGCGAAAGGATTTTGCCCCTTCCTGGATTTCGTTGAGAATATCAATCAGTTCCTCCGGCTTCATCCGCCTGCGCGCGGCATATTCGCGCAGGAATTCCTCATACCCCATCCCGAACCGGATATAATTGACAGCCGCAAAAGGCTGTAGTGACGGAAGCATCTTTAAATCCGCCTCAAAGCGAACCAGGCGGTTCGTCATCCAGTCTCTGTCGCGGTAAAACTCATACAAAGCCCGAAAGGAAACCTGCCTGCTATCTGAATTCCGGGGTTGAGCGGGTTCCTTTAATGTCCTCAGAGCGGTTCCCCGGGGTTGAAAAGTATCCCTCGATGCACTTCCCTGGATTCGAACGGTATCCCTCGATACAGTTCCCCGATTTTGGTCAGTATCCTCGAATGTACCCAGAGCGTTTCCGCAGTTCTGAACAGTATCCCTCGATGCGCTCATGACCGCCTCCCGGCTGATGTACCGCTTCGGGCGGTTCATCACCTGCAAAAACTCAGATCGATCCGTCCCCTCGTACGCCAGATGCAGATAGGCAAACAAATCCTTTGCAATCCAATGCTCATAAATATTCGGAATCGCTTCACGCATGACAAAAGGAATGTTAAATTCCATAAGACGTCCGGCGATCGGCCCCGCGCCCTGATTTGTCCGCACAAGGATCGCTACATCCTTCAGGGTGCCGCCCTCCTGGATCCTTTTTTTGACCTGTTGTACCAGATACAGGCTTTCATGATCCGGATTCTGAAATTCTCTGACTTCGATCGGAACCCCGTCTGCACGGACATGGTGGATATCCTTTTCAAAACGGTGGTCATTTTTTCCAATGACCTTCGCAGCGCCGTCGATCACAGATTTTACAGAACGAAAATTCTGATCCAGAAGGATCGTCTCCGCATCCGGATAATCCTTTGGAAAATTCAGCATAATCTCCGGCTTCGCGCCACGGAACCGATAGATGGACTGGTCATCGTCCCCCACGATAAACAGATTGTTCCGCGGCGCGGCCAGAAGCCTGAGAATCTCGTACTGGAGCAGGTTGATATCCTGAAACTCATCGACAAGTATGTAGTGCCAACGCTGCCGCCAGGCGTACAGGATGTCCGGCCTCTGTGAAAACAGCTCCCAGGTATAGGTCAGCATGTCGTCAAAGTCCAGCCGTCCCTGCCGGCGGTGAAGCTCCTCATATCTCCGGTAGATCTCGCGGAACATCTCCTCCGGACAGGAGCGGGAATAATAATGCTCGATCGGGATCCGCTCATTTTTGACCATGCTGATCTCAGCCGCGATCTCCGAAAGGGTCTCCGCATCCGTCTCACCCGATGAAGATATCTGCGGCGCCAGCAAAACGCTGCCCATTCCCCCTCTTCCCGGGGAAACGCTGCCCTGCATGGCGGCGGTACTGCGCGCCCCCACGTTTCCAGGGGAAATCACACTGCCGCAGCGCACGTCCCCTGGACCCGATTCTGCCGCCTCTTTCTGGCACTCGGCCAGCAGCCCGCGCAGAATCCCGTTTTTTTCCTCCTCGCTCATCACATTCGCAGAGGAATAGTGATAGGCATTTTTCAGGATGCTAAAAAAAACCGCGTGGAACGTACCAAATGTCACGCCGCCGCCGGCACAGATTTTCTGAAACCTGGCCTGCATTTCCTGTGCGGCAGCTTTTGTGAACGTGATAACGAGGATTTCCCGCGGATTGATGTGATATTGTTCGATCAGGTACTTCGTGCGCTGTGTGATGACAAGCGTCTTTCCGGAGCCCGGGCCGGCAAGTACCATAGCCGGCCCGTCCCTGTGGGCAATCGCCCGGTTCTGCGCCTCTGTAAATCCCATATTTTCCCTTTTATTATCATAAACCGTGCCGCAGCCTTTGCTGCACCACTACCTGTAAAATCTGCCTGCTCCGCTGCCTTATCTGAAGCCTCCAGCTTCTCGATTGCCGCCTTATCTGGAAAACTCCAGTTTCTCGATTGCCGCCTTATCTGGAAGCCTCCAGCTTCTCGATTGCCGCCTCTATGCGCCGCAGAGACTCTTCCTTGCCGAGCACATCCATGATCTCAGTCGCCCCCGCCGGCGTCATCGCCTTTCCGGAAACCGCAATGCGGACGGGCCACATCACAAAGTTGACCTTGCAGCCCTTCTCCTCAACATAAGCCTTCAACAGGGCAAACAGCGCGTCATTCCGGAAATCCTCCTCGGCGGAAAGCCTCGGGAACAGGTCTTTCAGCACCGCAAGGCTGGTCTCGGCCGTCGATTTGGACTTTTTATTCGTATACAGCGAGACGTCATACTGCGGCATGGTTTCGAAGAAATCCACCATTTCCGGAATATCCGGAAAAACCTCGATGCGAGTCTTCACCATCGCCGCAACCTTGCGCAGATCCTGTCCTTTTGTGAGCGTCCCACGCAGATAAGGAAGCGCCGACTCATAAAACACATCCGCATCCATCGCCTTGAGGTATTCGCCGTTCATCCAGCGCAGCTTCTGGATGTCGAATACAGCCGGGGATTTGCTCATATTGCGATAGTCAAAGGCCTCCACCAGCTCCGGCAGCGAAAAAATCTCCCGGTTATCCTGGGGACACCAGCCGAGCAGCGCCACATAGTTGATAATCGCCTCGGAGACAAAGCCCTGCTCCAGAAGATCCTCAAACGAGGAATGCCCGGAGCGTTTGCTCAGCTTCTTATGCTCCGCGTCTGTGATCAGCGGGCAGTGGACATAGACCGGCACCTCCCATCCAAACGCTTCATAAAGCCGGTTATACTTCGGCGCCGAGGAAAGATATTCATTTCCGCGCACCACATGCGTGATCCCCATCAGATGGTCGTCCACCACATTCGCAAAATTGTAAGTCGGAAACCCGTCGGACTTGATCAGGATCATGTCGTCCAGCTCCTCATTGGGCACTTCGATCGTGCCGTAAATCTCATCCTCAAACCTTGTCGTGCCTTCCCGGGGAACATTCTGGCGGATAACCCACGGAATACCGGAAGCGAGCTTCTCTTCTACTTCCTCCTTTGACAGGTGCAGGCAATGCTTGTCATAGACCGAGATCTCCTTGCCCGCGACCTCCTGCTTCAGCGAATCCAGGCGCTCCTTCGTGCAAAAGCAATAATACGCCTCGCCCTTCTCCACCAGGTCCTTCGCGTATTTCATATAAATACCGGCCTTCTGCCGCTCGCTCTGGACATAGGGACCACAGCCGCCGTCCTTGTCCGGACCCTCGTCATGCTTAAGCCCCGTCTTTTCCAGCGTCCGATAGATAATATCCACAGCGCCCTCAACAAGACGCTCCTGATCCGTATCCTCGATGCGCAGCATAAACGTGCCGCCCTCATGCTTCGCAATCAGATAGGCGTATAACGCCGTCCTCAGATTTCCCACATGCATCCGCCCGGTCGGGCTAGGTGCAAACCTTGTCTTAACATTTCCCATCATAATCTCCTCTTTCCTGTTTGTCATTTCAGCTTAATCTGCCGCGACACCCCGAGCGCCAGCCCCATTTCCGCCATCAGGAACAGGATCGATGTGCCTCCGTAGCTGATAAACGGCAGCGTGATCCCCGTAGTCGGAATCAGGTTAGTCACCACGGCGATATTCAGCACCACCTGGAGCGAAATGTGTACAAAAATACCGCACACAATCAGCGACCCCAGCAGATCCGGCGCGTTCTGCGCGATAAAAAACAGGCGGTACAGCAGGAACACAAACAACAGGATGACAAGCATCGCCCCGAAAATGCCAAGCTCCTCGCAGATGATGGAGAAAATCATATCATTCTGCGCCTCCGGGAGCGAGCCGAGCTTCTGTGTGCTGTTTCCCAGTCCCTTACCAAAAAATCCGCCGTTGCCGATCGCGTAAAGAGCCTGCAAAATCTGGTACCCGCCGGAGCTCGCATAATCCTCCGGGTGCAGCCATACCTGGATACGCGCGATCCGGAACCCGCCGTCGACATCACTCAGGATAATCCATGCCACGAGTCCTGCAATAAAAGCCGCCGCAATGCAGCCCACAATCACAAAAGGCATTGTCTTCGGATGCGCGATAAAAATCAGCACCACGGCAATGCCGAGAATAATAATCGCCGTGCTTAAATTATCCGTAAAATAATACGTGCAAAAGGCCGAAATAAACCCAAATATCCCGACAATCAGGACCGGCTTTATGCCCTTCATCTTGTAACCCATCTTTGCGATCAGTGTCGGAAGCAGTAAAATCACGGCAATCTTGGCGATCTCAGCGGGCTGGAAGGAAAAGGACGACGTCCCGAGCCACCGCTTTGCGCCATTCACCTCACGGCCTACAAACTTCGTAATAATCAGCAGAAATGTCGAAATCGCGTAAATCGGGAACGAAAAATCCGCCAGTCTGTGATAGTCGATCTGCGAACCGACCAGCGCAAAAACAAGCGCGCACGCGCTGATAATCGCCTGCTTGCGGAAATAAACCATGTCGTCATTATTTTCGACGATCGCTTCATAGGCACTGGAGCTGTAGAGCATAATCAGTCCAAAGCATGTCAGCAGAATCACCACCGCCAGCAGATTATAATCAAAATAATCCCGCTCCGAATCCGCCGTCCTGGCCACGAACAACCGCCTTTTCGTCTTGCGGCTCGCTGACTTCTTCTTTGGAACGGGCCGTATCGTATCAGATCTTACAGCCATAGCATGCTCCCCTTTTTATCTGCCGTCATAGACAGTCATTGACCACTGTCCCTGACGTTCCCTATCATTTCGTGATTCTCCATAGGATAACACGGTTCTCCATAGAGCTGCACAGTTCTCCACAGAAAGATTAAAAACTCCGTCATTCGTGCCGCCATCTCCCCAAATGGCAGCAACGGAGTTATCATAACATATCCGTACAGCTTTTTCCAGTAAATTTTTATATATGAAAAAACACTTCTGTCTCCAATGCTTCCTAATCCATCATCTATGTCAATATCGCCTTAAAAAAAGTCAATATCATACCTTTTCCTCGCGTCAGAGAACCCTTATAATAGCGGCAGAGTGAGGGATAAATCACTCAGAAAGTGAGGAGTATGATTATGAGTATTAAGTCAATGATGAACACATTTGTTCAGAAAAATCGGGATGCAGCGACTCTGTCTGTATATGAAACGCGTGCCCTCACCAACCTTTACGAGGCATGCCACGGCGATTTCGCCTACCTTCCAGAGCAGAGTGCAATGCGCACAAATGAATTTGCTGAAGACTATCCACAGGATAACAAAGTGTGGAAAGTAGCTCTGGCACAGTAATTACAGAAGCAGATATAGAACATCCTGATTAAAAGCAAAAAACAAAGAAAAACACCTGCGGCTGACGAAAGCAGTACCGCAGGTGTTTTTTATGCACAGAGCCGGGCAAGGAGTTTTGCGGCTAAAGCCGCACCCGGCTCGCGCAGCGGATAGGGATAAAAGCGTTCCCCGATCCGATTGCACACGGCCGCGTAGGGAATTTTTCCGGCTAAAGCCGGACGCGGGTCTACGCTTCGCTCCGGTCGGCGCTAAACGGATGTCCACTGGACATCCAGCGCCGGCACGGCGGATCGGGGAACAGCGTTCCCCGATTACGGCTCTGCCGCGGCAGACGGGTTCCCGGTCTTTACAGACAGCGGGGTACACCCATAAATCTCCTTAAATATCCGGTTAAACAGCTTCTGGTTCGTGAATCCATTCTGCTCCATGATCTCCGCAACCGAAAGATTGGTGGTTTCCAGATCCTGATAGACATGAGCGGCCCGCACCTCATTCAGATAGCGCAGGAAGGACATCCCCATCGCCTTTTTAAAAAAGCGGCAGAAATATTCTTTACTGAAACCGAGAAGATCGGCGACGTCCTGCACTCTGACCGACTCCTGGTAATGGGCAGCCACATAGGTAATCACGTTCCGAATCCGCTCTGCAGTCATCTGGTCGGCACTCGCGGGAACCGTTCCCTGCGGATGCGAAAAATAAAGAATAATCCGTGCAAAGATCTGAAGCACATAGCCTTCCGTCTCCATGGCAAGCGTGACCGGGGTTCGGAAATATACCCTTGCCAGCTTCTGAAACAGAAGGCAGGTATCCAGATACTCCTGAAAATTCTCATCGTTTACGTCCTCTGGCGTGCATCGAAACTGATACAGCTCCAGATCAGGGAGATATTTTTCCATATATTGTCTGGAAATGTGAATGCAGATAAACATCGACGTCGGGTCATGCGTAAACGTGCTGTGTACCTGGCGTGAATCAATCACAATCATATGTTTGGGCTGCAGATGGTATTTCTTCTTTTCGATGGTGATATCGCTGTCACCGTTCAGATGGAAAAGGATTTCCACCTCCTCGTGCCAGTGCGCGGGATGATAACCGCCCGGTGCAGTCACGTAAGTGACGCGGAAACCAGATTCCAGAGGTTCCCGAGAAGATTCATAGTATGCTTTCGGCATGACAACATCTCCATAAAATCGTTTAAATAGTTTAAATTCTCGCTATCAATTCTTCTGCTTTTTTATCGCCTTTTCAGGAATCAAAGGCGGATTTTATGTATTGGGACGGTGTAACCTGTTTATACCGGCGAAAGACCTTGGCAAAATAACCGGCATGGACAGTTTTTTAATCTGATAAAAATTACTGGAAACTGTCCCATATATTTTTCGCAGAGCTGTGTCTCTTAGAAATCTCAAGTCCCTCAAATAATGACTTATCGCATCCAATTTCAAGGAATGTTTTCAGCATACTCATATTCAGGGATTTTCCAAAGCGGCGTGGGCGCGCAAAAAGGTTCACTTTACCCCACGCATTCAGCAAATCCCTGATCATCGCCGTCTTGTCTACATAATAAAAATCTTCTGTTCGAATTTCTGCAAAATCTTCAATCCCGATTGGAAGTTTCTTTTTCATACCATTATCAGCCATGATCTGCGCACTCCTTCCCTGCATCTAACCCACTGGCGGTTGGTGGACGACTGGACTTTTATTATCAATTCGCTGTCCCGCATAAACTCCCCTTTGTAAATATATCCATCCCAAAACAGGCTGCCTCGCTTCGTCTCTTCCCTACGACCATTATACATAAATTTGCGGGTAAATCAACACTGCAAGGCAACAAAAAATGGGAGGCTCCGGTCTCACAGCCGGAGGCTTTTTTATGAAGATGCGCTAAGAAAAGCCGGGATGAATCATCACCTCGGCCCTCTTTTTCATCTTATTTGGTTTTTATTTGGTTTTCCTAAATTCTCGCGATCAGTTCCGTTGGCGTGAACGCAGGGACTTTGCTCTTCGCAAAATCTTTCACATTTCTTGTAATGATATAGTCCACGCCAAGCCGCTCGGCTGTCACACTCTGTAAAGCATCTTCAAAATCAGACCACTTCAACTCAGCTGCTTTTGAAAGGTCTATCCCCTTCAAATCAGCAAAATCGAAGATTAATGACATTGCCTTTAAGGTAGCCTCGATCTTCTCTGGTTTAAGTTCTTTCCGCATGATATATACCATATTGGCAAACGTCAGTGACGACACGTAGCCTTTCGCCTGTTCGGTCTCACAGAGTTTCCATATAACCGAAGAATGCTTCACATGCGGTTCCCGATTTTGAAGAACATCCAACAATACATTCGCATCAATCAGCAGCTTCATACTTTTCCCTGAGCTTTTCCGACTTTACCTCATCCAGGTCGTAATCACCCTTTAAGATTCCAGTCAATGAATCAGTTAAATAAGAAACAGCCGCCGATTTTGGAATGAATCGTCCGACTTCACGCCCGTTTTTTGTGACGATAACTTCCTGTCCACTAATCACAAGATTCAGGTACTTACCGAAATTATTCTGCATTTCCGTTGCAGTCGCTGTAGCACTTATCATAAAGCCCGCCTCCTTTTTAGCTAATTTTATTCTACAACAAATTAGCTATTTCTTCAACAAGAAACTTTAACTTATTTGTGCTCTACAGCGTTTTCGTCACCACCATCATTTTGCTGCTGCTTTTGTCCAAGTTCCTGCATCCAAGTAATATCCGCAGGGGCATGAATTCATTGCCGTGACAAACATAAAATTGGCGGGAAATGTGTTTGTTCCGTTTACCCTCGAGATGCATACTTTCTTACTACCTATCACTTTTAGATTTTTTTAAAAAAATTTTTCTGTTCCTGTTCTTCCCGTGTATGTTTCTTCTTTGTCTGCGTATATTATATTAAGGGCGCATGCGTCTTAAGTTTTCGCTCATCCCCTTGACCTTTCACGCTTTTCATGCTATACTAATCTCAAACTTAGGACGCAAGCATCCAAAGCAGGAGGTGTATTTTAATGATTCAAAGAGATTTTTATTTGGATCGTCTTATCCGTAATATGTGGAACGGGGAAATCAAGGTCATCACCGGCATCCGCCGATGCGGGAAGTCTGTGCTGCTGTTTGATTTGTTTTATGAGTATTTATTGGAGCAGGGTGTGAAGGATGACCATATCATCTGGATTGAGCTCGATCAGCGTCGGTACTACAAATTCCGAAACCCCATCACCCTTTGTGAGTACGTGGAGGGGATTGTAGCCGGCAATTCAGAAAAATTCTTTCTCTTCGTGGATGAAGTGCAGTTTACGGTCAAGGTGAAAGATGAAGAGAATGGCGGGATTGAAGTAACCATCTATGACATGCTGAACGAACTCAAATCCTATAAAAACCTTGATGTGTATGTAACCGGCAGTAACTCCAGGATGCTTTCAAAAGACATTGCGACAGAATTCCGTGGCAGAGCCACTCAGATACATGTTTATCCGCTGTCCTTTGCCGAGTTCTACTCCTATATTGGCGGGGATAAGCGCGATGCGTTAGGCCAGTACATGCTCTATGGCGGCATGCCGCGCATCACGGCGTTAGAGAACGAGGAGGACAAAAAGTCCTACCTCACCAACCTCTATGATGAACTATATGTGAAGGATATTGTCGAGAGGAATAGGATCGAACGGGAAGATGTCCTAAATGCCTTACTGGATTATGTTGCCTCGCAGATTGGATCCCTTACCAACCCGACCAACATATCCAACGCACTCACATCCATGCGGCACGAAAAGATAAACAGCTCACTGGTTTCCGCCTACCTGTCCCATACGATGGACGCATTTCTGATCGAGATGGCAAGAAGGTATGATGTAAAGGGCAAGACCTACTTTAATTATCCG
Organism: Lachnospiraceae bacterium; assembly: GCA_021203145.1. Classification (GTDB taxonomy): domain Bacteria; phylum Bacillota; class Clostridia; order Lachnospirales; family Lachnospiraceae; genus Choladousia. The sequence continues at coordinate 10,153 of JAJQBS010000113.1, forward strand.
AACAAGTACTATTACACGGATATCGGCCTGCGCAATGCGAGGCTGAATTACCGTCAGTTTGAACCAGGCCATATCATGGAAAATGTGATTTATAATGAGCTTGTGCGACGGGGCTATTCCGTGGATGTCGGTGTAGTCATCGAACGGAAGCATACAGAGAAAATTCAGCGGGAGATTGATTTTGTGGTCAACAGCGGCGACCGGCGGATTTACATCCAGTCTGCCTATCAGATGGATACGGACAAAAAAGAGAATTCCGAGCTGCAGTCACTAAAGCTGACCGGTGATTTTTTCAAGAAGATTGTGATCCGGATGGACATTCCTCATAACTTCTACGATGACAACGGGTTCTTCCATTGTAACCTGATTGATTTCCTGCTTGGAGACGCTGAATTGTTCTAAAACGAAAAAAGCCACCCAACCTATGTGGCCAACACCACATAAGCCGGGTGGCTCTCAATCAATCGTCTTTCTTATAAAAATCAGACACAAACCCATCTGCTCTCAATAATAACCCTTCCGCCCATGGAGGTATTTCCGTTGCAGTCGCTGTAGCACTTATCATAAAGCCCGCCTCCTTTTTAGCTAATTTTATCCGTTACATATCTGGAACATACTTTTCCTTCTCACACACAACTGTTGATTTATAATTAAAACGGTTCTTCCGCAATTATCCGGATTGCCACTTGTAACTTTGCTCGAAATGTAGTACAATATTATATATTTCGAGCGGAGGTTTCAGGATGGAGTATAATGTTTTTGGAAGCCAGATAGATCTACAACAATTTTATCCGGAAAAACTAAAAATCAAAAAAATAACAGCTGACAATGAATCAGGTATTGTGCTTAAAATGTATACGGAATCGCAGGAGTGTTGCTGTCCAAAATGTAAGACAAAGTCATTACATAAGCATGATTCATACGAAAGAAGAGTCCAGGATTTACCTATCTTAGGTCATGCCACATGGCTTTATGTCAACGCTTATGAATATGAATGTGATAACCCTGATTGTGATGTAAAGACATTCGTGGAAGATTTGAACGGTTTCATAAATTATTACGGACGGGCTACAGACCGTTTAATAGATTTTCTCTGCACCTTAGCTCTTGAAACAAGTTGCGAAGCCAGCGCAAAGATTATGAAATCTGTAGGTATAAAAATTAGTGGTGATACCAGTAAAACACGAAACGTGAAAATGTTATCGGCAAAAATTTGTTGCATGAGTTACGTAAAATAAGGCCTTTCCACAGAATTACCGATAACATTTTTTCGCCGATAATCCTTGTTATCAGGAATTTCCGATAACAAGGATAAGCCGAATGCTGAAGGCAGCGTGGGTAATATTTCCACATGGATCACGGCTGCGCTGCGCAATGAACAGTTCTTCTCCTTTGCAGAGCTGAACCAGGCAATCCGGAAGAAGCTGGAAGAATTCAGCCACCGTCCGTTCCAGAAGAAAGAGGGCAGCCGGTATGATATCTTCCATGAAGAGGAGCTTCCGCTTTTGGCGCCCCTGCCCGCTTATCCGTATGAACTGGCGGAATGGAAACAGGCTACCGTCCAGTTCAACTACCACATCTCCTGCGCCGGGATGCTGTATTCTGTCCCGTATGAATATATCAAGCGCAAGGTCGATGTACGGGTTACGGATAAGATGGTTGAGATTTTCTATAATAACAACCGTATCGCCTCCCACCGCCGTTTATACGGCCACAAGGGGCAGTACAGCACTGTTACTGAACATATGCCGCCTTCCCATCAGCAGTATCTGGAATGGAATGGCGACCGTTTCCGCAAATGGGCGGAACGTATCGGTGAAAATACCTATCAGGTGGTGGATGCCATCCTCACCTCCAAACGTGTGGAACAGCAGTCTTACAGGAGCTGCATGGGACTTCTGAAGCTGGCAGACAAGTATTCTGTCAATCGGCTGGAAGCCGCCTGCAGGAAGGCGCTTTCCTTTACACCCTCGCCCAGTTACAAGAGCATCAAGAACATCCTTGATACCGGCAGCGACAGGGCAGAGTCGGATAATAACGGAAATGCAGCAACAACTAAGACCACTTCAACACAGAACAGTCATGCGCTTACCAGAGGCGCTGATTACTACAGGAGGTAAAGAACATGAGTATCCAGAGCGCAACTGATAAATTAATTGAAATGCGTATGACCTCAATGGCGGATGGTTTCTGCACACAGGTCAATGATCCTAAAATGAAGGATGTCTCCTTTGAGGATCGTTTCGCGATGCTTGTCGACATTGAGTATAACAACCGCAAGAGCAACAGCTTAAAGCGGCTGAGCCGGAACGCCGGGTTTGACCAGCCGGAAGCTCATATTTCCGATATCGACTATACTTCCGGGCGCAAGCTCAACCGCAGCCTGATTGAAAAGCTTGCCAGCTGCGACTATATCACTGACCATAGGAACGTCTTCATTACTGGCGCCACCGGTAGCGGCAAGACCTATCTGGCCTGTGCACTCGGTATGGAGGCGTGCAAGCAGCGTTACAAGACGAAGTACATCCGTCTGCCTGATCTCCTCCTTGAACTGGAGATGGCTCGTAACGATGGCACCTACAAGAAAGTACAGGCAAAATATGCGAATCCGGTACTGCTCATCATCGATGAATGGCTCCTCCTTAAGCCGAACGAATCAGAGCAGCACGATATTCTGGAACTGCTTCACAGGAGACGTAAGAAATCATCCACGATCTTCTGTTCACAGTATGATTCCAGCGGCTGGTATGACCAGCTTGGCGGGGACGACAGCCCTCTTGCCGAAGCAATCATCGATCGCATCAAGTACGATGGATACACGGTGAACATCATCCCTATCGATCCGGCGAACTATAAGTCCATGCGGGAAGTATACGGGATGGATCCGGCATTAAGCGAGTAAACTCGCACAAGTAACTCATCAATCATAACGGTATCCGCTGTCCGGTCTGACGGTATCGTTCCTCCGGAACAGCGGTATCCGTTCCTCCGGAACACCGGTACATTCTCACAAGAATAAACA
>JAJQBS010000064.1 GCA_021203145.1 Lachnospiraceae bacterium
TTGACAGCGCCTGCGCGGGATCTTCTCAGATCGCCCTTTCTCTGCGGTCCGTCAAGGATCATCTGATCGCCGGTATAAGCGTGGATCGTGCACATGATACCAGACTCGATCGGCATATAGTCATTGAGAGCTTTTGCCATCGGAGCCAGGCAGTTGGTCGTGCAGGATGCAGCGGAGATAACGGTATCTTCCGGGGTCAGTGTGGTGTGGTTTACATTATATACGATGGTCGGAAGATCATTTCCGGCCGGTGCAGAGATGACAACCTTCTTTGCGCCAGCGTTGATATGAGCCATAGATTTCTCTTTAGAGGTGTAGAAACCGGTGCACTCCAGAACAACATCTACGCCAAGCTCGCCCCAAGGAAGCTTCGAAGCGTCTGCCTCTTTGTAGATCGTGATGGTATGTCCATCTACTACGATCGCGTCGTCCGTATAGGTAACCTTGTCAGCCTTCTCATACTTGCCCTGAGAAGAGTCATATTTCAGAAGGTGAGCCAGCATCTTCGGGCTGGTCAGATCGTTGATCGCTACTACATCGTAGCCTTCTGCCTGGAACATCTGCCTGAATGCCAGACGGCCGATACGTCCAAATCCATTGATCGCAACTTTTACTGCCATGATAATAATTCCTCCTATATGTGTTTTTGATAGGTCAGTGCCGGGGAAGTACAAAATTGTTAAATAATCCCCAACCTTTTGCTATTCTACCTAATTTTTCCCAGAATTTCAAGTGTTAATATGCGTTCTTTAAAAATTTTTATAGACTTTTTATGAGATTTTCGCTATGATGGAACCAGACTCGGCCACCTTTTACACTACAGGAAGGGGAAACAGGCAATATGAGCATTCTTTATGATTATCATATGCATTCTGATTTTTCAGGGGACAGCGAGACCCCTGCGGAGAAAATGATACGCCGCGCCATGGAGCTCGGCCTTAACGGTATCTGCTTCACCGAGCATCTGGATATTGACGCACCTCCCGGAGACGCGGATTTTTCGCTGGATCTGGGCGCCTATTTTCCGGGGATAAAGCAGCTGCGTGAAAAATACAGGGACAGACTCCAGATCGGTATCGGCATGGAGTTTGGCATCATGCCGCATCTTTCGGAAGAGCTGGCGGCATTAAATCAGAAATATCCGTTCGACTTTATCATCGTCTCGCAGCATTTTGTGCGCGGGCTGGACCCTTATTATCCGGAATATTTTGAAGGCCGGGACGAGCGCGAATGCTATGAAGAATATTTTCAGGCAGAATACGAGACCCTGCTGAAGTTTTCGCCGCAGGATTTTGATACCCTGGGGCACCTGGATTTTGTCGTGCGCTATGGCCCCAATAAAAACCGCTATTATTCCTACAGCGCATACGCGGACTATATTGACCCGATTCTGCGTTATCTGATTGAGAATGGCAAATGCCTGGAGCTGAATACGGGGGGCTATAAGGCCGGCCTCGGGGAGCCAAATCCCTGCAAAAGTGTCCTTGCCCGTTACCGCGAGCTCGGCGGCGAGCTGATCACCATCGGCGCGGACGCGCACCGGCCTGTCCATGTCGCATATGCGTTCGAGCAGGCGCGGGCAGTGCTGGAATCACTGGGGTTCCGATACTATACAGTGTTTGAACAGCGAAAGGGAAAGCAGATACGCCTCTGATCATAAAATTGGATATGTCCGCAGCCATTTTCACGGATGCACCGTCAGATATTTTCGCTTTCATTCTCAAGCCCAAGCGCCTCGCCAAGCAGGTTGTAGCCTGTAAAAGCATCCAGAATATGATACGATCCAACATCCTCAGACGACCACCCTGCTGTCACCAGGATATATTCCCTGTCGCCGACCTGCGCCATCGTTGCCAGGCAGAGCCCCGCCTCCTGCGTGTAGCCGGTCTTCGCGCCCAGGATTTCGCCGCCGGTGACGATCTCGTCAGCGACATTTTTAAAGAAGGTACTCCACACAGTAAATCCATCCGGATGGACATCCGTCGCAGACATCACATGGTAATGGGTTGTAAAGACAGTGCGGAAGGTCTCGTTTTCCAGGGCTCCGCGCAAAATCAGTGCCATCTCACAGGCCGTCGTATACTGGTCGTCGTCATGAAGTCCCGTACAGTTTGTAAAATGGCTCTGCTCCAACCCAAGCTCTTCGACCTTCTGGTTCATCAGCTCCACCAGACCATCCTCTGATCCGGCAGCCTCTATAGCCAGCTGCATACAGCATTCCGCGCCTGACGGGAGTAGCGCGCCGTAAAGCAGCTCCCGGATGACCGTTGTCTCCCCAGGCTCGAAACCGGCCTGTGAAGCATTCTGCGCATAGAGTTCATTATAAAAATCCTCAGACATCGTGACCTCGGCATCCAGATCTTTAATATTCTCAATCGCGACCCACACCGACAAAATTTTCGTCATAGAAGCCGGATAAATCACCTCACTGCTGCGCTTATCTCCCAGCACGGTTCCCGTACTCTCATCAATCAGCACCGCATAGGGGCTGTAGAGAGAATCCAGATCCACCGAGACATCTGGAGCGGCATCCGCACTCTGCGATCCGCTTAAAAAACTAAAAAGGCTGTGGCTGCCGGCAGAGCGCTCCTGACCGTCTTTCCTAAGCAGGTGTACCCCCACCAGCAGGACAATTACCAGCACTGCAAAGACAGCCAGAAAGATAGCTGCCATTCTTCTTTCCCTGCCTCTGCGCGATCGCCTTCTGACGGAATGTCTTCTGTCAGGGCGTTTCCTGCCGACTGCTGATTTTCTGCCCGATAAGGAGCTTCGGTTTTTCTCTTCGTAGCGGCTGCCATAAGAAGAAGCCCGGTTCTCGCGACGGCTTGAATTTTCTGAACGTTTTTCCAGGTCTGTACGCATTCTTTATCCTTCACCTGACATTCTGCTTTATATCATTTGATGAGCTTCATTTTCATATTGATAAGCTTTCCGTCCTCATAAATATTCTCTATAACTTCAAAATGAATCGAGAACCTCAATCCTGCACCGATGCTCTTTATCTTTTTTGTAATAACCAATCCCTACAAGAACGATGCTGCCCGTCGTTTTAGGTGGTTCTCCAAGTTTTCCCCGAAACTTTAAAACATACTTTTTATCTTTAATCTGCTGTAAAGCAGTCTCTGAAGAAGCATCTACCTTAAGTTCAATAATAATACCATCATCTGACCTGTCACGCGGATAAAAAATATAGTCTACATATCCGATTCCTGCCTGATCCTCACGTTGAATATCATACTTATTTCGCGCAGCAAGATATGCCAGCTTTACACTGCCAGACAACTCTGCCTCGTCATTATAAGATTTAAGAGGTGATTCCGAATTATGAACAAATGTCAGTACTTCACTGATCGTATCAACATCCCCTCTATAGGTTGCTTCCAAAATACGCGAAGACTCCTTTTCCAGTTCACGCATATAGCTGAATCGTGGTTCTGTCCGGATGATTTTATCAAATTCTATCTGCAGTTCTCTGTTTGGAATTCTGACGCAGCCGTTATAATAATTCAGATAGCCGTAAACTGTCATTACTGACAAAATCTGGTCTCTGTACTTTAATGTCGATGCTGTAGTTGCGTATTCCGAAACATCTGCCTGCACGGACTCTCCCGCTGCAAGCAGAATAATTGCGTCCCTCACACCGTCCGTATCATCCAGTACATAATCCTTTAATTCGTCATATTCGCCGGCCTTCGGCCAATAATCTGTGATTTGATTTCTGGTAAGGGCAGACACAACTGAATTTGGGTTATACATACTGTCCCCGCCATCTCGCTGATACCCATCATACCAGTCTGCAAGTTCCCTTCTAGTAAGAACAGGATTTGCGCAATTAAACTGATAACGCTGATATAATTCATCGACCTCAGCACCCGTAAATCCAAAGTATTCACTGAATCTGTCACTATTAGCCATGTTATATTCATCAAAATGATTCATGGTATCACTTGCCGAGTATTTTTTAATCGGAAGAACTCCTGTGATATAAGCTAATGCAACATAAGCTCTCCCTTTTGTCAGATCTCCCAGAAATGCAGTAAATCGTCCCCTGTCCGCATCCGTAAAATAGCTTCTGTGGAAAATATAGTCCCATTCATCAAAAATCAGAATATATCTCTCGCCCCTGTACTTTCTTGTAATATTGCGGAGCATAGAACCGATGGTATCCCCACTGCGATGTATCACATCTGGATATGCCTCTCTCAGATCGACGGCCATTCCCTCCTCAAAATAACGGATGTATTGGTCATAAGAATCGCAATCTCGAGGAGCCTTACTAAAATCTACATAAATCACATTATGCTGATTCAGATGTTTCTTATAATCAGGATATGCCGAAATTTTTAAATTTGTAAAAATATGATTTGCATCAACACTCTTACAGAAGAAAGCCCCGAGCATCGAAGCCATCATGGATTTTCCGAATCTCCTCGCCCGTGTTACGGAAATATTGCTTCCTTCCTGTTCAACGAGTGGGAACAGTTCTGATAAAAACTCAGTCTTATCCACAAAATAAGGCTTCCTGGTTTCCCTGCCATATAGATCCGCAATATCCTCTGAATTCAGATAATATCCCATTATGTTCTGTACCCCCCCCTATAAATGCCGACTGAGAAACAAGTTATTTAAAGAATATCCTAATTGTTTCTCCGGGCATTAGTCCTGAATTTTTACAATATCGTTGTACAACAGCCGAATTTTGTAGCTGGGGCTGTTAATATCTTCGTGCATATGCCCGCAGTACCAATATTTGAAGTCAGTATCGACATAGACCCGGTCCAGATATGACCGCGTCGGCTCAGGTTCGAAATACTGATGCAGGATAGGCGCAACAAGAGACTGCGGCATAGTGTGGGTCAGAATGTAGTCTACCTGATTGTCATGAGCCTCAAGCGTATCAATACCGTGGTTCATCTCGTCCCAGCTCGGGATCTCCTCCTCCCACCAGCTATATCCAGGGATGCAGTAGGGCTTGTCGTGGGATTCGGCTCCGCCCATCACCCAGAAGGTGGCGCCATCAATGGTGTAGTACTCTCCCCGTTTCAGGTGAATGACATTGTCAGCCAGCGGGTGGATGTTGACGAGGCCCCCATTCCATTCCGTCACAGGCTGGCTGTACCAGAACGGATGGTTGTCGTGGTTTCCATCCAGCCAAAGCACAGTAGCCGGATAATCCCGCAGCCACTCCATCTTATTTAAGTAACTTTTCCGGTTGGAACGGGCGTCCTTATTTGGAATGAAGTCTTCATCACCCCATGTGTCGGAGGGGAGGAAGGGAAAGCCGAAGTCGCCGCAGATGATCATATAGTCGCCCCGAATCATTTCCTTCGCCTTTGGAAAGTTCTTTCGGGAAATTTTATCCAGGTCGATATTACCATGGGTATCACCGGTTACGTAAATCATGGAACCACGCCCTTTCTGGGCTATATTATATCATAGCGCAGCCTATGGCTGCAATCCTTTTCATTCGAGTTTAAATACATTTTATCATAAGCACTCATGAGGTTATCCCCTCCCTCTTCCATTTGTTACTGCCTACGCATTTGCTATTTCTATATCATCTGTCAAGTAAAACCCTCGGCCATAATCGTTATCTTCTCTGTTTTCAAGATTTGCTATTGTAAAAGCGAAACTGAGTCTCCCTTAAAAAAGAGATCCTGCTGTATTACGCAGGCTCTCTTTCATTCGCCGTACTTACCAGAACTGCTTTGTACAGTTCATCGCTTCGTCGGGAGGCAGTTCAAACTTATTTGTAATTTGTTTTGCGGTTTGGGCAATGTCACAGCCGAACTCTTTACACATTGAAATAAATGCTTTTATGCCCTTCATCTGGCCTTGTTCTATGCCTTTTTCGTAGATTCCACTACTTAAATTGCAAATATTTGCAGCCTCCAAAATCCTATTCCATCTTCTTCCAGCGTGCCTGCATAAGCAATATAGCTGCCGCTGATAGGATAAGGATTGTAAACCACGTCTCAACAGGCGTGTTGTCGCCGGTCTGCGCAGAATCACTGGTTTCTGATTCAGACTCGCTTTCCGCAGCTGTGGTCTCGCTTTCCGCAGCTGCACTTTCGGTCTCGTCAGAGCTTTCGCTCTGGGTATTTTCAGTGGAGGCCTCTGTTCCGGTTTCTTCGGTTTCTTCGGTTTCAGGTGCTTCCGTTTCGGATGCTTCTGTTTGGAGTGCTTCCGTCTCGACAGCTTCCGTTTCGGGCGCTTCTGTTTCGGCCGCTTCCGTTTCCGTTTCTTCCGTTTCGGATGCTTCAGTTTCAGTCTCTTCTGTTTCAGTCTCTTCTGTTTCTTCCTCTATTTCTTTCCAGGAAACAGCTACAGGAGAGAAACCAGTGAGTGTGACCTGAATGCCATCGGATGTCTTTGTCACGGCCGGGGTCTCTGTCTGGCCAGCCTTCTCACCGGCAGTGAACATATGAAGAACAACAAAATCATAGTTCTGGTAATTCGCTTTGATTCCATCATTTGGATAGGCCAGTGTTACAGTAATGCCTTCAGCCGGGAAGTTCTCTTCCGTGGCATCTTCCCATGTCAGTCCGCCGTCTCTGCTGAACTGAAGCTTTACATCATAAACAACGGTATTTTCTTCCGTATAGCCCGCTGATACAGCAATTACTCTGGATATCAGGTCATTTCTCAGCTCTTCAACCGAGCTATATTTTCCAGCCAGACCTTCCGGCACGGCGGTCAGCTCGGAAATGCTGATATTGTTGATGATTTCTACTTCGGTGCTGCTGTATTTCGCCGTGTAGGTCTCGTCCCCGGTTACCTCGGTTACCTCCGGTGTCCAGCCTGCGAATGTGTAGGTGTACTGCGCATCCGCTGCCTTTGCCGGCGTGTCGCCGTCATAGCTCGGCGTGGTGCCGCAGGCCACAGCTGCGTCTTCTTCCAGAACCATTCCATCCTCATCAAGCCATGTTACGGTATAGAAATTCAGTGCTGCACTTTCCGTTTCGCTGCTATTACTGTAATTTCCTTGAGTATTTTACTCTTTAAATTCATCTGGCGCAAGGGAATATGGCCTTAATTTATTCTTCAGCTTCTAATGCAATTCTTTACTTTGCGTTTTTTCTGCATATCATGGCGGGGACAAGTTGGTGGCTGTGGCGATGGGGATGACTATGTTTGCGGATTTGTCTCTGCCTGTGCGACCCTGTCGTGCTGAAGTCCGCATAATAACCCGTTGAGGAATCTTGCCTCGTTTCTGTTTTCATTTTTTGCAGTCTTTGCACTTTTTGCAGAGCGGCGCTGACATTCAATTATTGCCAATAAAGAAAATAGTGCCCCTTTCTTCCTTTTCCTGATACATATTATAATAATTATATTTCTTCAGGACAGCATGCCCAGGACAATCCTGCTGTCCTGGGCATTTACTGATATTTTCGCAAAACGTCAGAACAGTTCTGGCAAGGTATACCGGCGGTCTTCCTGGGCAAAATCTGTCGGCATAACACGCCGGGATTGTTTCATGGCGTTTCAGAGCAAAAAGAAAGGAAAGAATGCGATGAGTAAACAAATCAGCAGAAGAGATTTCTTAAAAGGCGTGACCGCCGGTTCTGCGAGTCTGGCCGCCGCAGGCCTTCTGGGAATCAACTCCCTGGCGGAGGAAGAGACCGAAAGCCAGACGGAAAGCGCTTCCTCCGAATCGGAAGAGCGCGTTGTCACGGAACTGGATATCCCGGAAGCAGAGGCTCCGTCTGTAACCGACTATGAATGTGACGTGCTAGTTGTCGGCGGCGGATTCGCGGGTCTTTTCGCGGCTATGTCCGCAAAAGAAGCCGGCAGCAACGTACTCCTGGTCGACAAAGGCCGTCCCGGCTACTCAGGCTTAAGCGCCTGGGCCAGCTCCCACAATTTCTTTGACGAGAGCTTTGGCGACAGCCGGGAAGAATTTGAGTACGCCATGATGTATTCCAACGAATTTCTGGCAAACATCGACTGGGTACAGGTCTGGGAGGATGAGTCCAAGTCCGTCTATGAAAAATGCGTGGAGCTAGGCATTCTGACTCAGTATACCAAGGGCGAGGACGCCGGATACTGGGTAGACGGAACCGTCCAGAATGACCGACTGGTAGACTACCATCTGGATAATATCCAGTACGATCGTCGTCTGGCATTTACCAAGGCTTTAAAGAACCAGGAAATCGATTACGTAGAACACACAATGATTATGGATATCATCGAAGAGGACGGCCGGATTGCGGGCGCGATCGGCATGCATGTCCCGAGCGGCACCCTGATCACCTTCCGCGCACGCGCGGTCGTTCTGTGTACCGGTACCGGCAGCTACAAGCCGGCAGGATTCCCGACCGGAGAAGATACCTTTGACGGAGAATACATGGGCTATATGCATGGACTCCCAGTGACCGGACAGGAGTTCGAGGACTTTCATATGAGCGCCTCCTATGCGCCTGGCAATGTGCTGGCCTGTAACAGCTGGCAGTATGTCGAAAATGTCTGGCTGTGCGCTCCGGGCGGCTCAACAAAGGAAAACGCCGTGGCGAAAGCATCCGGAGCAGCAAAGTCAGTAATCACGCCGGTATTTGACAGTGCGTACGGCATCACACCGGTTGATAAATATGAGCTTACCACGGGCAATGGCCGCGGGGCTACTACCTCCGAGGATGAAAACGATCCCAGAACCGGAAAATTCTCCAGCGCGGTCTTCAAGGGCGACGTCTTTGGCGCGGCTCCCGGCATGTTTACCCACTGTGCGGGTGGAATCTTCTGCGGCATCGACGATACAGAAGGGAAAACAGCGATTGAAGGCCTGTGGGTGGCCGGCGACGGCACCAATGGCAGCATGGCGACAGGCGGAACAAAGGGTGCCCCGTCCGGCTGGGCATCGAACTTTGCCGGTGTACAGGGAAAAATTGCCGGAGCTGCAGCCGCATCCTATGCCGCAGGCGTATCACTGGCCGAGATTCCGGACGAGGAAATCAGCAGCCTGAGCGAGGATATCCTCGCACCGCTGAGCGTTGAGAAGGGCTATGACCCGAACTGGGCGCGCGACATTCTGACCTCGATCATGGGACCGTACTGGATCACGATCGCCAAGAATGAGACCTCCTTGAACAGCGCGCTCGCACAGGTAGTACAGTTCCGCCAGGACATCATTCCCAAGCTGAGAGCGACCTACGGCCATGACCTGCGCCTGTGCCACGAAATGAAACACAAAGCACTTGTCGCGGAGCTGAAGTTGCGCGCTTCGCTGGAGCGCAAGGAAAGCCGCGGTTATCATTTCCGCGAAGATTATCCATATCGCGACGACGACTATCTCTGCTACATAACGCTCCAGAAGGGCGACGATGATTCCGTAGAGATCAATAAGGTTGATATCAAGGAAGACTGGAAGGGCGATCAGACCATGTCCTACGAGGACCGGTACGGCGTTTATTATCGCTTCCCGGGCGAGACAGAAGCAAAGGATCTGCCGGAAACGGAGGCCTCTACCTGGTAAAAGAGCCTTAATTGTCCGGGAACACAGGTAATCGTTTGCTCCCTGTTTCATCAAATATTAGAAAAAGGAGAATTTTAGAGATGGCTGTAAGAAGATATGATCTGAATAAATGTGTCGGCTGTCAGAACTGTGTAAACATTTGTCCAATGGATGTGTTCCGGTTTGACACAACCTCAAATAAATCCGTAATCGCCTATCCGGAAAACTGCCAGAGCTGTGGACAGTGTTGGCTGAACTGTCTTGGCAGATCTCTGTACTTTGACGACGAGATTCATGCGTTTGCCCTGACCGCAAGCCGTTAACCGGCCATTGCCAAATGCCCTTTCGGGCTGGCAAACAGGCGAGAACCTATCATCGTTTCAGGAGCCGGATATCCAGTGGATGTCCGGCTCCATTTTTACGATGCGCAGGGGCGCGAGAGAAATTTGGGCAGCTTTGCTGCCCGCCCACTAATGTCAAACCTCTCTACCACGGATTTTCCCGGGAGTCGTGCCCGCATAGGATTTAAACGCGCGGTTCATGGTATACACATTTGTGTAGCCGCACAGCCCGGCAATTTCAGTAATAGTCTTATCTGATTCCCGCAGCAGCCGTACCGCCTCCGTCACGCGAAGCTGGTGAAGATATTCAAGAAAACCTGTATTATTGTATTTCCTGAACTGCCTCGAGAGCACAGAAGGGCTAATATGAAACTTCTCCGCAACCATCCCTGCGCTCAGGTTCGGGTTCCTGAAATCATCCTGCAGATACTGCCGGATTTGATCAAAGCGCTTTTCTTCACTTTCCTTCTCATCGTCTTTATCACCGCCAAGCCTGTCCAGCACAGCTACCAATGCCGTCCGCAAATCCTTCGCGTCCTGCGACTGCCGGATTTTCTGCGCATATCCGCGCACCCTCTGATGGCTGATGTCCCCCGGAAGCGAAATATCCAGAACGGTCAGTGCAATCATATCCATGAGCAAATAGAACACCATGTCCTCACTGTCCGGAAGCTTTCCTGACAGATCTGTCATTTGCCCGATCAGCATATCATATTGAGCCAGGGCTTCTTTCTCTGAAAGAGCTGCGATCGCCGAGGCCAGAGCGCGCAGCTGCTCACTGTCCGGTATAAGTTCATCCCGGCGCTGCGCCTGCTCATCTTGATTTTGCAGCAGCTGTTCCTTCTCCCGCACTTCTTCTGCCCACTGGTCAAACACACGGTTTAGGATTCCAAAATCATCCCGGAACAGAGTCTCATCCTCTGATTGAATTCCGTCAGGCAGCTTCAAAACCAGCTCTTCCACTGGCCTGTATGTCCATCTGGCAAAAAGAACAGCAAAAATCAGGCAGATAAAAGCAAGGCAAACAACTGCAAATAAAACAATGCGCAAAGAAAGAATCCGATTTTCTGCCGCAGTATCGCGGCAGAATACAGCCAGACGAATCGGACGTGAAGAAAACGTATAATACGAACCAATATAATGATGTCCATCATATGAGAAAGCGAACGTATCCGAGTCTTCCTCTCCCAGTGAATTGTAATCAAACAAACCTGCAAGCTCCTGATTTTCTTCCAGTGCATGTTCATTTCCATACTGGTCGTAGGTATACATTTCCACACCGGTCATATTTGATAAAAAAGCTCGGGCAATTCATAGGAAGGAGTCCCAATATAAACGCGGATCAGCCCCAGCCCGGAAGCCAGCCTGACCAAGCTGACATCATAATAATTATCATCCCCGTCTACACCCAGATACTTTCTGGCAGCACCGTCCTCCATTGTATCGAAATCCGCGAGATGCTCTGTCACATAGTCCGGTGCAAAATCCGAAGCGTCCTCCCCGGACAGCATGGTACACAAAAGATATCCGCTTTTTTCAAAATAAAAGTAGCAGATCAGATCCGCATAGAAAACAGACTGCTTATACTCCTGAAGCAGACGCTCCGCTTCTTTGACGTCCTCGTCATATTCGATGTAATCACGGGAAGCCAGATCAGTAAGCACGTTATTGCCGGCCAGTTCCGTTTCCAGAGCCGAATACTCATCCGAGGAATAGTGTTCGCCAGTATTCTGCACCTGTAATGTCAGAATCGTCTCCAGGCTGGTCTCAAACCGGCTGCTCTCGGTCTTCAGAGCAAAGTAACTGATCATGTACGCAGAACAGAGCAGCAGAAGGATTAAAATGCCAAACGCAGCCAGTAACGCATAAAATGATTTTCCCTTCAAAGAAATCGTCTTTTTCAAGCCAGTCCCCCTCTTTCATTCCTGATCTACAGTATACACAAGAAATCAGGAAAAAGCAATGACTGCGTTGGTTTCAAAAAATTTTGTTAAGCTGAGATGAACGGTATGTTCACGCTGATTCCCTTCGGCTGAGATATTTTCCTTTGGAAGGGGAAAGCGGAACTCAGTTCCGCCCTGAAAAAAAACTATTACCATTCTCTCATTTTCCCGGTTGTGTGTTTGAAGCGTGGGTGATATATTTGGGGGAGAAGGGGGAGAAGGGAGAAGAAGATGAAGAAACGTTCTGTATATCTGTTTCTGCTTTTGGAATTCTGCCTATATGTCGTTTTTCTTGTGCTTGACTTAACTGGGAGATACTCTGCCAGTATCCCATGGAAGTATGCCGGGATTTGCGGATGCTTTTGCTTTGCGTTTTTTTCTGCATATCATGGCGGGGACAAGCTGGTGGCTGTGGCGATGGGGATGACTGTGTTTGCGGATTTGTTTCTGCTCGTGCTGGATCGATGGTATATAGTTGGGTTACTGCTGTTCTGTGGAGTACAGGGAGTGTATGCGAAGAAGCTGACAACAATGAACAGATTTGACCATCTAATTGTGATTCGTGCGGGACTGGGCGTTGTGGCCATACTGGCGTTGTATATAACGAATATGGGATCAGCAGTCAATGTGCTGGCCGGAGTGTATTTCTCGCAATTGCTGGTTAATGCGACTGCAGCATGGAATAATCATGAGAAGAATGGATGGGCGTTTCCACTGGGGCTGACGTTTTTCGCATGCTGCGATATCTGTGTTGGAGTATACAACATAGGCGTGACTGTCTCTGCTGTAGTCGTTGAGTTTTGCCGAATCGGGATGTGGATGTTTTATCTTCCATCGCAAATATTTATCGTGCTGTCAGGAGTGCAGAAGTCGGTCAGTGTCAGCACATGAAGGCATACGCGTACTTTGAGCGCCCTCTGGACGCGAATTCCAAATTTTAATTCGTCTTTAAAATTCTCTCCTCGCGTTCTTTATCTGGATCTATATCATTCCCTTGAAAATCCGAAAGCAACCCGCAAAGTCTTTGAGCGGCCTCTCTTTTTTCTGCTTTTCTATTGTTATCATTCTCCTACGTAAAACAACTCCCGTCTCCAGGAGTTGTTTTATTCTCAGCGGGCTTTTCTTTTGTTTTACTTGGTCGCGCCCTACGACCAAATCTTCTTTTGAACTTTCTTTATACTCACGTTCTATGAGTTGTTCTGTGACTGTACTATAACATATTATGATCAAATATGCAATAGTTTATTACTTTTTGACGGCGTAAATTTACTGTAGGAATCATAGTGACAGAGACTGCCAGAAAT
>JAJQBS010000011.1:0-49391 GCA_021203145.1 Lachnospiraceae bacterium
CCGATAAAATCTACGTTTTTTCAATTTTAAAATTTCTTCATGAAACAACCCTGACACCGCTCCAGGATGCTATCCCGTGATCTCTCTCAGTTTTTCGGACATCAAGGAGCATTCTTATCCACAGGCACGAAACAAGATATGCGAAAGTATTGCAGATTTATACAACCGTTTTGATTTCCTGGCGGCCGATTATTTTTTTCTCAGGCAATTAATGACTGGAACTAAAGTATCCCTTTCTAAGATAATCACAGTACCAGGTGACTACATCCTGCAGCAGATTTAATTCTGATTCCCGGCTATGCTTTCTGTATAAATCCTTATAGTAAAATAACCATTTTTCCAGTTTCTCTGCCAAAGTCCACCTGTCTTTCCTTTCGGAATCCTCATCAGGATATCCCGCGGACTTACTCAAGCTTACAGAATTTTCCTGATGAACAGCACCTTCTGCCGCCTGATTCCGGCGGGAAAGGATTTCCTTAGTATAAATCATTTTCCCCAGATGATTAAACAGCAAAACGCTGTCAGTAGCCAGAAGATAAGCCGCCAGCTGTTCTCTCCGGTCCGGCCGCACAGCAGGAATCCTGCCGGAGAGCACCCGCTTGATCTCTTCCAGTCTCTGATTCGCCTCATCGCAGTGGTTTGCCTTCTGTGCATTGTCAAAGCCTTCTCTCAAAATGGCACCTGTCAGCTCCGTATCGTTCTGATTCTCCTTGAGTGTGCAAAAATCCATCCACCGATAGAGACAGCAATCAGAAATCTGGCAGATCTGTTCTGCCAGATCCTCCTGTGGGCTTCCAAATTCCAGAACAGACAGGCTCCGGTTCAGTTCTTCCCGGGAAATCTCATCGCCCCAGGAAAGCTGAGCGCCGTAAATCATTCCAGGGTAAGAATACTCCGGGTGAGAGAAATGATAATAATCTCCCCAGTCCGTGTTGAGCAGTCCCACCGCTCCGTATTTCTTCGCGTAGGAAGCCATCCTGCGAATGTTCTCATAGCCGGTTTTGTTGTCGTTCACCAGCCTTGACCAGCCGCTGACTCCGGGGCAGTTATAAAACTTTGCACCGACACCGGCAAATACTCTGGTCGTCTCATCCGTAATACCTGCGTCATATCCCCAGTTCAGAAATACCACATCGTCCGGAAATTCCGATAACAGTTCCGGATATTTCACAATGATATCTCCCCACATCATCGGGCGGCTGCCCAGCTTTTTCACATGTTCGCACACGTTTCTGGTGAATTCCACGTAAGCCCGTCCAACGCCTTTTTCTTCACAGTAATTGTGGCTCCGTCCATGTCCCATATCAAAGGTCTCATCCGCACAGATGTTAAACTTATCAGAACGAAACAGAGGCCGGTATTCATCCAGCATACGCTTTACCAGCTCCAGGCTGTCCGGATTGCTGATGTCAACCGTATGGTGAAGCTGCCGGTCCCGGGCAGAATGTGGCTCCTGATCGGAGTTTTCTAATTCACACAGGTTCTTATACTGCTGTGTCCGGAGTACCTTATACAAGTGGCTGCAGGTAGAAATGGAGGGCACCAGTTCTACGCCGCGATCATAGCACCATGCGTCCAGCTCCAGGATTTCTTCTGGTGTGACAGGCGTATCATCGCGCCACACTTCGCTGAAATCGCGGAACAGATAGGTATGCTCCATATACAGCTGCAGCTGATTGATTTTATATCTGCTCAGATGGTTTACCAGTTCTTTCAGAGCTTCAAGCTTTGGAACCCTCCCTCTGCTGACATCATGGTAGAAGCCCCTGTTTTGGAGAACCGGCTCATCTTTTATCTCGAGACCCGGAAGGTAGGCGCCGGTCTGCTCTAAAATCTGGAGGAATGTCTGAATCCCCCAGATCAGCGACTTCGTATGTCCCCTGATTTCAACATTCTTTTCTGTAATACTCACCTCATAATATTCCTCTGCATGTGCTTCCGTATTTTTAAGATACACCAGACGGATATCGCCCTCCCGGGCCTTGCCTTTTGTCAGATGAAGCCGGAATCCCACCGTTGCTTCAACAGAGTTGCGGAGGAATTCCGCCTGTCGGTAAATATGATCCCTATCGGCGCAATCTGCAGCCGGGCGAAGATCCGGAATCTGCCCCGTGCACGGATCTTCCAGCACAATGTAGGAAGAATAATTCAGCAAAAAATGTTCCTTCGTCATATGAATATACTTCGGCTGAGGTATAAAATTTATCATCGTTCTTTCTCCTTCAATCGGAATCTTTAGCGTCAGACAAACATAGGGAAACGGCTTCATGCCGTTTCCCCGGATACTATAATATTGTTTCTATTTCCTGTCAGCTTCATGTCAGCCAACAGAAAATTTATATTTTTAACGCTATATTTTTTTACTTTGCCTTCACGGCTAAAATACCTGTATCTCTTTCAAGAATACCTCGTCCCTGGCCGCTGTGATCTGCACGCGCAGTCTTGAAATCAATCCTTTCGAATCATTAATAAGCGGATTCTGCAGTGCAAATGGATCCTGCAGCTGACAGATCTTTTTATGTCCTATACAGGTTCCCTGGTAAATCGGATACTGATTTCCACTGCTGAACTCCGCAACAATCCGAAAGCTTTCTACGCGCTGACCTTTTTCAATTTCTTCTTTTAAAACAATATAGTTCAGCCTCTTTACCGGCTCCTTCAGATCAATCGTGTAAACCGGCTGCGTAAGCGGACTCCCGGCCTGCTTCTCTATTACAGCCGGAATCGAGTGACCCAGTTCTTTCCTGACCAGATCCCCGAGCTCCTTCAGCCGTTTTACATCGCGCTCATCAAGAAGCCCTTCTGTCGTAGGCGGCAGGTTCAGATGCATACAGGCATTGGCTCCAACGCTGGTGAGATACGTTTGAAACAGGCGCTCCAGTGAATGAGGTTCCTCTTCTTTATGCCAGAACCAGCCCGGACGTATCGACATATTAATCTCCGCAGGTGTATAGGTCAGGCCTTTGGAATAGAGAATATTCGGCATACTTCCAAGCTCTTTCTCAGTATTGTACAGGAACGATAAATTTCCCTCATCGGCCAGAGGGCCGGAACCTGTCTGTACTCTGCTGTATTTGCAAAGCTCCGATGGAATCACGGACCATTCAGCGTGACGCGCTGCCCCGGCTTCGTTTCCACACCAGCGGATATCCGGGCCATAATCATTAAAAATAACCGCATTCGGCTGGTACTTATTGATCAGCTCAAAATATCTCGGAAAGTCGTAGACCTGCTTCTTCCCGTTTGACCCTTCCCCACAGGCATTGTCAAACCAGACGTAAAAAATATCTCCGTATCCGGTCAGCAGCTCTGTCAGCTGATTGCAAAAATAGTCATTATACTCTGGCGTACCATAATATTCCGAGTTCCTGTCCCACGGAGAAAGATAGACGCCAAATCTGATTCCGGCGCGACGGCAGGCATCAGCGGCTTCCTTAACAACATCTCCTCGATAGGGACTGTTTTTTACGGAATGTTCCGTATATCTGGATGGCCACAGGCAGAACCCATCGTGGTGTTTCGCCGTGAGAACCATTCCTTTCATTCCGGCTGCTTTGATTGCTTCTGCCCACTGGTCGCAGTCCAGGTGAGTCGGATTAAAAACAGATTCCGGCTCATTTCCCTGTCCCCACTCCCGATCCGTAAACGTATTTGGTCCAAAATGAATAAACGCATACCACTCCAGGTCAAACCAGTCTAACTGCTTCCGGGACGGCCGTACTCTGGCTGCCTCTTTTAAGTAATCAATCATATCTCAGTCCTCCATTGCTCTCCCACACTTTTAAATGAAAGGTAGCCACCAAAGTAAAACGACTAAAGTCGTTTACTATAAATTATATCCTGATATTCTATCACAGGTTTCCCTGCATGGTCAACAAATGCACAGGTTGTTTCTTATTTCAAAAATCACAGCTTCAAAAATCACATAAATTTCGCCCTCTTTGTTGTCTCCGTTCTTTTTCTGTGCTAAAATGCCTGCAGAGCAGGAAACAAGCATGTCAGGAACTGAGGGAGGAGAAAACAAATGAAGGATCAGAAACGCAAAACCCCGGAAATCACTAAAATAGTTATTACAGGAGGCCCCTGCGCGGGCAAATCCACGGCGATGAGCTGGATACAGAATGCGTTCATGCAGATGGGCTACGCCGTGCTGTTCGTCCCGGAGACTGCTACGGAGCTAATGACCGGCGGAGTGACTCCCTGGACCTGTGGTACAAATATGGACTATCAGAAATGCCAGATGCAGCTGCAGATAGAAAAAGAAAAAATCTTCTGCCTGGCTGCGGCGACGATGTCTGCTGACCGGGTTCTGATTGTCTGCGACCGCGGAGCGCTGGACAACAAGGCATACATGAGTGACCAGGATTTTGAAGATATTCTTTCTTCCCTTGACATGAATGAGGTAGAGCTCCGGGACAATTATGACGCAGTGTTCCATCTGGTCACTGCGGCGAAGGGTGCCGTCGAGTTTTACACGACCGCAAATAATTCCGCACGCACGGAAACAGTGGAGGAAGCCGCGGCCATGGATGACAGGCTGCTCTCCGCCTGGACCGGGCATCCTCATCTGCGGGTGATTGATAACTGCACAGATTTTGAAAATAAAATGCGCCGCCTGATCGCGGAGATTTCTTCCTTCCTTGGGGAGCCGGAGCCTCTGGAGATCGAGCGCAAATATCTCATCGAATACCCGGACATCACCTGGCTGGAGGGCGATCCCTACTGCCAGCGCATAGAGATCATTCAGACTTATCTGAAGTCTGACGATGATGAAGAAGTCCGGGTCCGTCAAAGGGGCATCGGCGGCAACTACATCTACTTTAAGACTACTAAGAAAACCATATCCGGCATCAAACGGGTGGAGATCGAGCAGCGGCTTTCTCAGAAGGAATATCTCTCGCTCCTGATGGACGCCGACACAACCAGGCGGCAGATTCGCAAGACCCGGTACTGCCTGACTTATCTGGGTCAGTACTTTGAAATCGACGTCTATCCCTTCTGGAGCGACAAGGCCATCGCAGAGATTGAGCTCAGCGATGAAAACGCCACGATTACGTTCCCTGCGCAGATCAAAGTCATCAGGGAAGTGACCGGGGACGAGGATTATAAAAATGCTTCGCTGGCTAAAATCTGAAACCTGCCATCAGGTGGTGAATGCCTGTCGTTTCAGGTTTATTTCAATAAACATCTGCATCTCCGCCGTTGTGCGGTAGTAGTACTCGCCGCTGCCGCGGTCGTGGCTGCCCTCGGGCAGGACTCGCAGGAGAACAGGATTCTGATCAGAAGCTTCTTTCTGCAGTCTGGCGGCAAATTTTTTCCCATGGTAAGGAGGCACATTGTTGTCGCACTCCCCGGTCTGGACGTACATCGCCGGATAAACCGTCCCCTTCTGAATGTTGTGATAAGGGGAATAGGAATACAGATAGGGGAACTGTTCCTCGTCCATCGGGTTCCCATATTCAGTAATATACATCGGGCCCCGGTCATCGACGCAGAAGCGGAGCATATCCGTATGCGGGACAGAGGCGATTACGGTTCCGAATAAATCGGGGCGCATCGTCGAAATTGCGGTCATCAGCAGGCCGCCGTTGCTCAGTCCTGTCGCAGTGATCTGTTTCGCGGTGGTCCACCCTGTATCAACGAGCCACCTGGCAATATCAATAAAATCCTCAAAGACATGCTTTTTGTTGGTCAGCATCCCTGCCTCATGCCACTTCGCGCCATACTCGCTGCCGCCGTGGATCACGCAGTGCACGTACATGCGGCCCTGACGGACCCAGTCCGGGATATTGATGCCGGTCACCATGTTCTGGTATGACGGCTCATTGCTGAACGCATATCCGCCGTAGCCGTACAGCAACGCCGGCATGCACTCCGGGAGCATTCCCTTTTTCGGGAGCACCAGATAGGCAAGGATCCTGGTACCGTCCCGCGCGGTGATAAACTGCTGCCGCACCTCAAATTCATCGACAGGTTCCGGTTCCTTTTCCTGGTATATGGTACAAAGCTCCAGGGTCTCAACGTCCAGTGCCAGCATACTCTTCGGATGCAAAAAGCTCTCAAATTGCAGATAGAGGATATTTCCCCGCGCAGTCATCCGTCTGCGCGCATAGATATTGCCGTAGGCATCGGGCAGCTCTGCCTCTCCAAGCAGTCTTCCATCACAGTCAAAATACTGCAGGCTTGAAACCGCGTCCTTCTGATAGGCAGCAAAAAGCTTTCCGCCTGCAACGGCACAGGCATTGAGCAGGGCATCCCGCTCCGGAATGACTGTTTCTGACGCCTCCTCCACTGCCAGAGGTGTGTACAGAGAAGTCTCGCGGACACGGATCAGACGGCAGAACGGCGCATCCATGTCCGTCAGAAAATAGCACATTCCGCCAGTTTCTCCGATATAGCTGCAGACGCCCTTCCCGCGGGTAAGGACTGTGCAGGTATTCTCCGCATCGATATAGACGAGAAGCTCATCTCCGTAGGTCAGCAGCACCTGTGCGAAAATACCATTATCCGGCCCGGGCGTGACCTCGATGTAGACAGCATTCTGCTCGTACTGATAGACGATCCCGGTCTTCCGGGTATCCAGATCATACAGGCAGATGCGGTTGATGTTCCGGCTGTTTTCCCTGTCAAGGATCGCATCCGAATAAATCAGCTTTTTCCCATCTTCGGACCAGCAGAAGCTGAAACACAGATCCAGGCAGTACAAGGTCTCATCTGCACTAACATCATAAATCAGTACGGAAGGTCTCGGAGCGCCGTCCTTCAATACAAATACCGCAAACAGATCCGGATTTACCGGGCTGCAGACCGCCTCATAGATATTCATCGCTCCGCCAAGAATCGCGCGGTCCAGGACCACCTCTGTATTCTGGAACGCCTGACCGGTCTTTACAAAGGAATAGTTTCCCTGATGCTCCATGACCGCGTAATAGCCATCCGGGCACTTCGTGAGCCCCTGATAAAAAAAAGTATCAGAAGCTTTTCTCTGCTTTTCCGTAAAATCATTGATACTCATGCCGTATTTTGCTCCGGCTTCTTCGAACCAGGCCGATGTGTAAGCATTTTCCCTGCTCACAAAATCCAGTACCTCCGGATTTTTCGCGTCTTCCAGCCAGCGGTATGGATCCTCCACCACCGTTCCGAAATAATCATCCCGACTATCTACCGTTTTCGCATATGGGTAAGATTTCCCCATTCTTCTCTCCTCCTGTTCTGTCGTATCCATACAGTACTGGCTGAAACAGTTCGAGCTTCATAAATGGATGCTCGATGCTTCGGTCAATCAATGATACACAAAGATTTGCTCACACCAGCGGAAAATGACATGCACACTGCCTGCCGTCTACCTCCCGCAGCCCGGGCTCCTCGGCGGCACAGAGCTCCCTCGCATAGGGACACTGCGTCCGAAACCGGCATCCGCTCGGCGGGTTTACAGGACTTGGCAGGTCTCCCATCAGAAGGTCCTGGTCTTCCTTGCGTTTCCTCGGATCTGGTTCCGGCGTAGCGCTCAGCAGAAACTTCGTATAAGGATGCCGCGGATGAAAATAAATCTGTTCTTTCGGGCCAAGCTCACAGATTTTTCCGAGAAACATCACGCAAACGCGGTCGGAAATATAATTCACCACTGCCAGGTCATGTGAAATGAACAGGTATGTCAGTCCCATCTTCTGCTGCAGGTCGTGCAGCAGATTCAGTGTCTGCGCCTGAATCGACACATCAAGCGCGGATACCGGTTCATCACATACGACGAGCTCCGGATTGAGCGCCAGCGCCCTCGCAATGCCGACACGCTGTCTCTGCCCTCCGGAAAACTGATGCGGATAGCGTTCCAGATATTCCGGACGAATGCCGGTCTTCTCCACCAGATCGAGAATGATAGCCTCCTGCTCTTTTTTTGGCACGGAAAATGCCTTCAGCGGCTCCGCGATGATTTTCCGGATCGTCATACGCGGGTCGATAGAAGAATACGGATCCTGAAAGATGAGCTGCATTTTCCTGCGGAATTTCCGCAGCTCTTCCCGTTTGAGCGCAGTGACCTCTGTCCCATCCATGACCACAGTACCGGAGGTCGGCTCAATCAGGCGCAGCAGCAGCCGCCCCAGCGTTGATTTGCCGCAGCCGGATTCCCCCACAAGCGCAAGCGTTTCGCCTCTCTGGATCGTCAGGCTGACATCCGATACCGCATGCACTACCCCATGCGCGGTACGAAATTCCTTTGTCAGATGAGCTGCTTCCAGCAGCGTCGCATTTTGCTCAATGCTCATTTCGGTCCTCCTTCATGCCCCGCTTCGGATTTCCCGCCTTCACTCCCCGCCTGAGCCTTTGGACTGTCAGCGCCATCGGTACCTGCCTTCTCATAAAGGAAACAGCGGACCTGATGATGATCGGAATAGCGATAAAGCTGCGGCTGCTCCTTTTCGCAGAGCTCCATCGCGCAGCTGCAGCGCGGACAGAAGCGGCAGCCCTTTGGCACATCAGTCATATTCGGCACCATCCCGGGAATATTCTGCAAAGGCTCCTGCTCCCGCTGAATCTTCGGGACGGAACGGATCAGGCCGCGTGTATAGGGGTGCAGCGGCTCATCAAAAATACTGAGCGTGTCCGTGCTCTCCACGATCTGCCCCATATACATGACATACACCCAGTCGCACAGCTCCGCTACCACGCCCAGGTTATGTGTAATCATCAGAATGGACGTCCCGGTCTCATCTCTCAGGGTACGCATCAGATGGAGAATCTGCGCCTCGATCGTCACATCGAGAGCGGTCGTCGGCTCATCCGCAATCAGAAGCTTCGGATTGCAGATCATCGCCATGGCGATCATAATCCTCTGGCGAAGCCCTCCGGAGAGCTGAAACGGATAAGAAAGATAGCGCTCCTCTGGCTCCGGAATACCGACCAGCCGGAACATCTCAATCACTTTGCTCCTGCGCTCTGCCTTTTTCAGATTCGTATGCAGCTTCAGCACTTCCTCCACCTGTTTTCCCACGCGCACAACGGGATTCAGGCTCGTCATCGGCTCCTGGAAAATAATCGACATTTTATTCCCGGTCAGCTCGCGCATCTGCCTGTCAGAGTACTGAGAGATTTCTTCCCCATCCAGGACGATACTGCCCCCTGATATTCTTCCGGAGGCGGGCAGCAGTCTCATGATCGACATCGCCGTCATACTTTTCCCGCAGCCGGACTCTCCGACCAGCCCTACTACACTGCGTTCGGGAATCCTCATGTCAATTCCGTCCACCGGATGAATTTCTCCATTTTTTGTACGGATGGTAACCTCCAGCTTTTCCAGCCGCATTAATTCTTCCGCCATCTGTTTACTCCTTAAGCACCCTGCCTCCCGGCCGGTAAATCCTGCCGTTTTCGGTGAAGTACATGTCCGCTTTCCTGCCTGCTTTACGCCCGCGCACCTGCAGAAGCACATCTGCGGGCACGCGGGAAAACTATTTATTCATTACTCAGCGTAAGTCACCTGATATAAATACGGCGAATAGGTTGTGGCCCAGACTGCCTGAACATTGTCATACTCCGCACTGGATACCGTGTAAAAGCTTGTCGTAAACAGCGGGAAATAGATCGCAAGATCCTTGAAGGCCTGAAGTGCCTCAACCGCCGCGTCAAATCGCTCTTCATCATTCCAGATATCCGCCATCGCAGCTACAGCGGCGTCAAACTCTTCACTGGTCGCCACCATGCCCTGCTCGCCATAGTATCCGGTGCTGGCAAAATAGCTCATCATTTCCTCCGGGCTGGAATAAGCAACACCATAATCCAGAACGGTGATACCAAGCGTGCAGTCGTACATCATATTCGTAATCGTGTTCACATCAACCAGGTTCACCTGGCAGGAAATACCGAGCGCTGTCAGATCCGCCTGCATGGAAACGGCGATCTGCTCCTTGTCACTGGTGACATTGATTTCAAGAGTGGAACCATCATAATTCGACGCGGCCAGGTACTCCGCTGTCTTATCCGGGTCATAGCCCTCCATGTCCACGGTTCCGGCATAGTCGCCCATCAGCTTATCTGCGTACATGTTTTCCGCTGCCTTCACTTCAATCTCCCCATTGAAGATAGCGGCATTCTCACGGTTGATCGCATAATAAATCGCTTTTCTGAGGTTTTCATCGCTGTTATACGGTTCGCCGATCAGGAGAACCGTCTGCTGAGACCAGCCCTCTGTACCCTGAACGACAAGACTGTCGTCTTCCTTCGCGATCTCAATATCCGAATTGTTCAGCTGATACGCAAAATCTGCTTCCCCATTCTGCAAAGCCACAAGAGCTACCGCAGAGTCAAGCGGCACATGGATTTCCACGTTTTTCACCTCCGGAGCGCCCTGGAAGTAATTTTCGTTCGCGGTCAGATAGACATAACCTGTCGTCTCGTCCATATGATCCACCATGTACGCGCCGGTGCCGATCGGATTGGTAATATAGGAATCCGGATCCGCACCATATGCCTCGCTGTCCACAATCGTCAGATAACCGCAGAGGAATTTTTCAACGCTGGCATAAGCGGTTCCCTTTACCATCTCAATCGTGTAGTCGTCTATCTTCGTTACAGAGCCGATCGCGCCTGTCAAAGTAGATCCAAGGTTCGTCGCTGCCATCGTGTCATAGGAAAAAATGACATCGTCTGCCGTGAACTGGCAGCCGTCGTGGAACGTCACGTCCTGCCGCAGATACATGGTATAGGTCTTCCCATCCTCTAAAATTTCATAATAATCCACCAGGCAGGGCGTCGGATCCCCATTCTCATCATACTCAAACAGATAATTAAATACCTGACACATAAGCGACATGTCATTTCCTGACGCAGCGTACGGATCACCGGTTTCAATGGTGGCATAGGGAATGACGACCAAGACATCATCCGACTCTTCCGCAGCCGCGGACAACGGGCTGAGCAAAGAGGCTCCCATCGCAAGTGACATCAGCAGACTGATTCCTTTTTTGGTCTTTTTCATTGGCTTTTCTCCTTTTTATTTTATATTTTACAGGGAAAGCTCCCTGTAATTAACGAAATTCATAAACCCTTTCACATCAGGTTTCCTTTTTTGCTGCATCCCGTCATCAGGAATAAACAGGCAATGCCGGGCCCGGCATATGCGCCCCTTGCAATGGCATCAGTCTCTCTGGCGCGGATCCACCGCGTCTGCCAGACCGTCTCCCACAAGGTTGAAGCAAAGCGAGGTGATCACTATCGCAAGTCCCGGGAAAATCACCACATGAGGAGACGTCCGCATGAACTGCGTCGCCTCCGAGAGCATACTTCCCCACTCCGGCGTCGGCGGATTAATTCCGAGCCCGATATAGCTCATTCCGGCCGCGGACATAATAATACCGGCAATATTCATCATCCCATTCACAATAATCGGGCCGACCGCATTTGGAATCACATGGTGGAGGATGATATTACGATCCTTCGTACCGCAGGAACGCGCTGCTTCGATAAAATCCTGCTGCACTACAGAAAGAACCACTGACCGCGTCATCCGCGTAAAACCCGGGACACTCGTAATCGTGATGGCGACCGTCAGACTCACAAGACCGGAACCCATAACCGCCACCAGAAGAAGGATCAGCAGCATGGACGGAATGCACATCAGCGCATCCAGCAGGCGCATCAAAATCGAGTCCAGCTTTCCCCCATAATAGGCAGCCACCGCTCCGATCACACTTCCAAGCAGCAAAGCGACGCCGGTACAGCCTACGCCAAAGAGCAGCGAATACCGTGCCCCATAGATAACCCGCGCAAACAAATCCCGCCCATACTGATCCGTTCCAAACCAGTGCGCAGCGGACGGTCCCAGGAGCCGTTCATAGGCATTCTGTCCAAGCGCCTTCGAAGTATAATCCATCCCAACATCGGCAAAAAGAGCAACCGCGATGATCAGAAGCAAAACAGAAAATGCCGCCATCGCCAGCCCGTTTTTGCGAAAATTTGCCCAGATCTCGCCCCACTGTCCTTTTTCTGTTTTCATCACCCATCTTTTCTCTTTTTTTCTGAACATCCTCATATCTCCTCGTACATTCGGGTCTGTCATGGTATCAGTCATTGATCCGGCACCACCTGATCACAGTCCACAGGTGACGTCGAAAACTATATTCCTGATCACAGATCACGGGTGACGTCGAAAAGCATCTTCCTGATCACAGATCACGGGTGACGTCGAAAAGCATCTTCCGCACCAGATCATTCCACCGTTTTGTACATCACGCGCGGATCAAGAAACGCGTATACAATGTCCATCAGAAGAATCACCAGCATGAACAACGCGGAAAGGAAAATTACCGAAGCCATTATCACGGGTGTGTCCTTATTCTGGATCGCAGTCAGGCAGACCGTCCCAAAGCCCGGAAGCCCAAACACCTGCTCCGTGATGATCGCGCCTCCCAGAAGTCCGGCGAGGCTCATGCCGATCTGCGTCACGACCGGCATCATCGCATTGCGCAGGGCGTGGCAGAAAATCACCCGCGTCGGATGGCAGCCCTTCGCCTTCGCCGTGCGCACATAATCCTGTTTCATCGTATCAATCATCGTTGTGCGGGTAAGTCTCGAAAGATACGCGGCCGTCGGAAGCGCCAGTGTCAGCACCGGCATTATATAATTTTTCCAGGTCCCAAGTCCGTTCGATGGGAGCCATTTCAGTTTCAGGGAAAACAGCAGAATCATCAGCACTCCGAAAAAGAAGGACGGAATCGACGAAAAAAGCATCGCGATGACGGTTGATGCCGTATCAGCGAGAGAGTATTTTTTCACAGCAGAGACTATGCCGATCGGAATCCCGATCACGCACGCGACCAACATCGACAACAGAGCCAGCTTCAGCGTCACAGGGAACTTTGGCAGAAGAACCCGGAAGACAGGCTTAGAGTATTGATAGGAATCGCCAAAATCCAGCTGCAGCGCATTTTTAATATAGTTGACATACTGAACAAGAATCGGATCGTTATAGCCCAGCTGATCATTCACAGCCTCCACCTCTGCCTCAGTCGCGTTCATTCCCAGAATAATGCGTCCCGGAGAGCTCGGCATAAAATGAAGAATAAAGAAAATAATAAAAATCACGAACAGAATTGTCGGAATCATAATGAGTATTCGCTTCGTTATGTACTTTACCATGCTTATCCTCCTCACATCTCTGGCTCTGATGAAGAGTCACCCGTACGGCTCCGCCGCCGTATGATTTTCCTCTGGTGCAGGCGTATCGGCAGACAGTCAGCCTCTCCCTGATTCAGCCTGCTCTGTCCGTATTCTCATCCTTCGTCCTGCGCAAAATCCCATAGTTAAAAAAATGGTAATAAAAATATTCCTTCATCCTTTTCCATTCGGGATCCACATTCCCCTGCGGATCGCTGATCGGCCGTCCGTGTGTTTTCTCCTTCCAGTACATCAGCAGATTATAACCGGTCGTGACATACATGCAGGCAAGCAGATCAATATCCACATCCTCCCACAACAGTCCCCGTTCCTTCTTCTGCTCCAAAGCCTTCCGATAAACAGCCTCCAGCTCTTCCTTCACTTCAAAATACATCCGATGCATCAGATCATCCGGAATGGAAGCAAGACCTGCAAATCGTTCTTCTATCTCGCTGAGCACGCCCTCCGGCAGCTCCTGGAAACCTTCCAGCAGCCTGTCCGCATCGTAAAACGGCAGCAGGCGGAACACAATACTGCGGTAAATATACAAAAACAGATCATCCTTCGACTCAAAATAACGGTAAAAGGTGTTCATATTGATCTGCAGGCGATCCACCAACATACGAATCGTAATCTGATCATACGGCTGCTCCAGGTACAGAAGAATCGCTGTGTCCAGCAGTTTTTTCCTGCGCTCCGGCGCCAGGCGTTCAAAAGCCGGCTTCACTAACATCTTAACAATTGGCCCTCCCTTGCACTGTGGCACTTTACCTTAATAAAGTGTCCTGGCAAAAAAATACCGGGCGCATTATCACGATACTCATCTGGTCATCTTCGCCCGGGATGTAAGCGCGCTTACATTTTTCTGTATTATAATGTAAGCACGCCTGTCTGTCAATAGTTTCTTCACAATGTTCACAAAAGGTGTATCGCAATAATACTGCTCCAGGCATCTTCACGAAAGCCCCAAAAAGACCTTCTCAGCTTACAAAATCACATAAATTTCGCTCTCTTTGTTGTCTCCGTTCTTATTCTGTGCTAAAATGCCTGCAGAGCAGGGAACAAATGCTTAAGAAACACGCGAAAGGAAGGGTCTTTTATGAGAAAATCAATTGCCATCGGTCTTCAGGATTTTGAAAAGCTCCGGCGACTGAATGCTTTTTATGTTGACAAGACCCGGTTTATCGCCGACTGGTGGCAGTCGCTGGACGATGTCACTCTGATCACAAGACCGCGGCGCTTTGGCAAAACCCTGACCATGAGCATGGTAGAATGTTTTTTTTCAGTTGACTGCGGAAACAGTGATTTATTCAAAGGCCTGGAAATCTGGAACTCCGAAGAAATGAGGCGGCATACAGGCTGCTATCCCGTGATCTCTCTCAGTTTTTCGGACATCAAGGAGCGTTCTTATCCGCAGGTACGAAACAAAATATGTGAGAGTATTGTAGATTTATACAACCGCTTTGATTTCCTGACGGAGGGCGATTTGTTAAACGAGCGGGAAAAAGAATATTTTTATAAAGTTTCTCCAAAAATGGAGGATTCTGAAATCTCCATCTCGCTGCGCCGCTTATCTGGATATTTGTATAAATATTATCACCAGAAGGTAATCATCCTTCTGGACGAATATGACACTCCCATGCTGGAAGCCTTTACGGACGGATACTGGGATGATCTGACTTCTTTTACCAGAAGTCTGTTTAACGCGACATTCAAGAACAACCCCTATATGGAGCGTGCAATATTGACCGGCATTACAAGAATCAGTAAAGAGTCCATCTTTTCCGACCTGAACACGCTCAAGGTCATTACTACGACCTCCGACGAATACGCTGATTGTTTTGGCTTTACGGAATCCGAGGTTTTTGCCGCCCTTGACAGCTATGGATATTCGGACAGGAAACAGGATGTCAGAGACTGGTACGATGGTTTCTCATTCGGCCAAAAGAAGGATATTTACAATCCGTGGTCTATCCTTAATTTTCTGGACACTGGTCAGCTCACGCCTTATTGGGCAAATACTAGCTCCAATACGCTGGCAAACGCGCTGATCCGATCCGGCAGCAAGGATATCAAAATCTCTTTCGAAGCTCTGCTTTCCGGGAACACGATCAGCACGCGGATTGATGAACAGATTGTCTACAGCCAGCTTTCTGAAAAGGAAAGCGCCATCTGGAGCCTTTTCCTTGCCAGCGGCTACCTGAAAGTGGTTCGTAAAGAGTTTGACCGGCAAAAAGGGCGCAATTTCTACGAGCTTTCACTGACCAACCTGGAAGTGCGGGTCATGTTTGAAGACCTTATCCACGGCTGGTTTGCCGACTATGACAGCAATTACAACGACTTTGTGAAAGCTCTGCTGCAAAATGACAAAAAGGCGATGAATGTATACATGAACCGTGTCGCATTAAATACATTCAGCTTTTTTGATACAGGAAAAAAGCCGTCCGAAGAGAGTGAACCGGAGCGCTTTTATCATGGGTTTGTCCTTGGACTGATCGTCGATCTGGCAGACCGTTTTTCCATCCAGTCAAACCGGGAAAGTGGGCTCGGGCGTTATGACGTCATTCTGGAGCCAAAAGAAGGGAATTCTCTGTCATTTATTATTGAGTTTAAAGTCTTTGACCCTGAGGAAGAGAGTACCCTGGCTGACACAGTGCAGCGGGCTCTGCAGCAGGTCGAAGATAAAAAATACGCGGCCATGCTGACTGCAGAGGGGATACCGCCTGAAAACATCCGCAAATATGGATTTGCGTTTAAGGGAAAGGAAGTGCTAATTGGTTAATACCGGCGAATACTTCCGTTAAAAGCAAATGCAGGGCGTAAGTCAATCGCGTTTTACACAGCTGCAATAATTCCGCACGCATGTTTTCAAAGTATCAATAGCGGCAGGCACGGATGCGGCAGAATGAAATCTACCGTTAAATATTCAGCGCAGAGAAATCTATCCGTAAGTCTCCATTGTAGATGCCGACAGGAACCACATCCGACATGGTATAGCTGCCTCCGTTTTCGCCTTTAAAATCATAAACCGTGACCAGATCTTTTTCAGGGTTACAGGTCACACCCTGACCAAATTTACGTTGTTTTTGCCTCTACAGGTGTGATCTGTAACGGCATCCGGCCAATTAAAATCGCTTCGCGATGGGCCGGATGCTTGCAGCCTCTACGCTTTTGCCCCTGACCACGCAGCAAGTGCGTGGTCGGGTTGTGAACAGTAACTTTTCAGGATCTATAATCCAATATTCGCGGACTCCCGCTGTACTGTACTTAAACATCTTTTTAAAATAATCTCTGGGGCGACTGGTCGGAGATACAATTTCAATAACCCAGTCCGGCGCACCTTCGCACCCTCGGTTTGATATTTTGGATGGGTCGCACACCACGGACAGATCCGGTTCGACATAGTTGTAATCATCTTTGTTCAAAAAAACAGCAAACGGAGAAAGCAGCAATCTGCATTTGCCCTCCTTTGATGCAATATAGGCGCTAATCTGGTCATGCAGCCCACTTATTATAAACTGATGAGTCGAACCAGGCACCGAGATATCATATATTACGCCATCAATCAGTTCTGCTCTCTTCCCTTCTGGTAAGGCTTCAATGTCATCTATTGTATATAATTTCTCCTGTGCTGACATATTTTGCTCCTTCCTGCTTTTGAGAATCTCTTTTTCCTAATATATCACGAAAAAGCGGCTGCTTCCATACCTTTTTTGCTTTTATTGAATGCAGCATATGTTGAACGGTCCTCAGATGGAACCTGCAATGCTTCCATCGCTCTGTCAGCATCCCATTTCATTGTTTAAGTTTACAGGAAGATTTCTCACCCCGGCAGGCTGTCCCGCACACACAGTGCCCCGTAGCCTGCCTGATTGTTTGGCCAGCGGGTAAATCCCGGCAGCTGGCGTGCGCCGCGCCAGAGGCAGGCCTTTATCTTCTCGCCGAAAAGATAGGGATCGTTTCTGCGGAGGATTCCCCATTCCATCAGAAGTGCCGCCGCGCCGGTTACGAATGGGGCGGCAAAGGAGGTGCCGGAGACGCTCACGTAGCCTCCGCCCACGGCGGTGGTCGTGATGTCCACGCCAGGAGCGACCAGGTCGGGGCGGTTCTGGTATCTGGTGTCGGGCCAGCCGCGCCCGGAAAAGGATGCGCAGGCGTCCAGCCTGGCGTCGTACGCGCCGACAGCGATGACGCCAGAGGCGGAGGATGGAATGGTCATCGTCGTATCCGGCGTGGAGTTTAAGAAACGGGTGCCGCTGTTTCTTGCCCGCGCGTCCGGCATCCAGAGCGAATATTCGCCCGTGACAATGCGCCGCGGCGTCAGTACAATCTGCCAGATGCCACTGTCGATATAGTCCTGCCCCGGGATGAAATCCATATAGATTTCCTGCTGCGTCTGCCAGGGGGATGGTTCGCCATAATATACCAGCAAATCCGTGGTACCCAGCCGGTACCGCGCGGTTCCGATCTCCTCCGCAAACGGACCCGCGCAGCGGCCGTTCGGGTGGATGACCGTGATTTCAAAGCGATCCGCATAATTCTTCCACAGCTGCAGATTCATGGTGGTTTCAAAATCGCTGATCAGGAATTCGATGATCTCCTGATCCTCTGACAGCCTGCCGGAAATGTGTCCTCCCATATTTCCTTCGTTTCCGGTACCGGCCACGATCACAGCGCGCCCCCGCTTCGAGAGCATGTCGATGTAGGTTTCCAGGAGAGAATTCCCTCGATGGGAACCGTAGACGTTTCCGAAGCTCAGGTTCACTGCCACCGGCTGCGCAAATTCCTCCGCTTTTCGCATGACATACTCCAATGCCTGCATCAGCTCGGTTGTGCTCGGAAAGCCATCCGGGCGCGGGCTGCCAAGCTTTACGACCAGGAGGTCGCTTTTGGGGGCGACGCCTCTGTAGGGATTGCCGGACGCACGTCCGTTGCCTGCCGCGACACCAAGCACCTCCGTACCGTGTCCGCTTAAGTCGCGCTCCGGCACAAGCTCCAGCCCCGCCTCGCGCGAGCCGGCCGCAAGTGCCATGTTGAGATCCTCCTGCGTGTACTCCACGCCGCGCGTGAATCCCGCCGGGGTGTGGCCAAGAGGGGCCGCTCCGACGTCCGCCGCCACAGCTTCGGTTTCTTCTTCCGATCCTGCGTATGCTACCACCGCTCTCATCTCAGCTCCGGCATCCGCAGTCGTCCCATCCGGATTCGGCACAGCGCTCTGATCCCAGAGTGCCCGGATGTGTGTTGTCCCATCCTCCTTCCGAAAGTCAGGGTGAAAATAATCGACGCCCGAATCAATCACCGCCACCAGTACGCCTTCCCCATACAATTCGAGCGGCTCTGCCTGCACCGGATACAGGCAGGATACCGACCGCCCGATGGAAACGCCAAAATAAAGGCGCCTGGGCTTTTCTATATATTCGATCTGCGGAATCGCCGCGAGCGCCCTGATCTGTTCCCGGGTGCCTGTCAAAATTGCGTAGCCGCCCGAAAGAAACACGGCATCCCATGTATCCGGATGATCCGGAAGTGCCGCGCGGAGCTCCTGCCAGGTACCGCTATATCGGACGATCACCTCCCAGGTTCTTTCCTCCCGGTTGTAACCGACGTCCAGCTCTTCTGATTTTTCCAGTTCCTCATTCGACGCCTCCAGCGCCAGATTCAGCAGATTGTCAAGCTTCTGATCTTCCATGAATATCTCCCTGCGCAAAAGAACTGCCCCGCATTCACTCTATTGTTTTATGCAAAAAACCGTACCTGTGTGCATCACTGAAGGCACATGAGTACGTTTAAAGCTGCCAGATTCCCGACTTTCCTTCTATCAGATCTGCTCTTCCGGGATTATAGTTTGGGAATTCAAAAGACGGTCGATTATATTGAAGCTCACATTACGGAAGAACTGGATTATGATTCCATTGCGGCGGAGGGCTTTTCTTCCTCATATCATTTCCAGCGGACATTCGGGCTTCTGTGCGGCTTCACTTTGGGCGAATATATCAGGAAAAGAAGGCTTTCTCTGGCCGGCGCCGAGCTGGCGCAGGGCGAATGTAAGGTAATCGATGCGGCCTTAAAGTATGGTTACGAGAGTCCGGACAGCTTCGCAAAAGCATTCTATAAATTTCATGGCATTCTCCCGTCTGAGGCAAAACTCAATGGCAGAAGGCTGAAATCGTTCTCACGGCTTTCTTTAAACATTTCACTCGAAGGAGGATCTTTAATGGACTACCGTCTGGAAGAAAAAAGGGAACTGGTTCTGACCGGTTTTAAAACTCATTTTACCGGGGTTGATTTTGTGGAAAACCTGGGGCTTGAGACATTGGTGATCCCTGGCAGTACGTATGTCGTTTTTGAGACAAAAGATCTGAGAAATTCCGTCAGCGAATTTTTTAACCTGATTGGCAAGAGAGCCTGGATTCTGACGGAATGGATGCCTGAAATGGGATTGCAGATAAAGCGCGCGCCGGAGCTGGCGGTGTACCATTGGATGCCGCGGAAAGAAAGGCGCGTGGAGGTCTGGATGCCGGTGGAAAAGAATCTGCCGCTTCTTTAAAATTCCGTATCCAGGAATCTGTCACAAAGGGGTGATTTCTTGAGCAGCATCATTATCGCTGCGCCGGGTGCGGCTTTAGCCGCAAAACTCCTTGCCCGGCTCTGTGCATAAAAATGCAAGGAGGGGTAGCCCCTCCTTGCACTCAGCATGTCGCGCCGCCTTTTACGGTTTTTCTTAATATGATTTCCCGGTCGCTCTGTGTGATCGCATTGTTCAGAAGCTTTTCATTTACATAGTCAAATCCAAGCCTGGCCACCGTATCCGCAAAGCGCTCTCCGGTGATTCCCTCATCCCGGAACAGGAGAATCGCCTTCTCGACCGTGTCCAGAACCTCCTCTTCTGTGGTAAAGATTCTGGTCAGAGGAATACCGTGCGCCGTCTTTTTCCCCCAGCGACCGCCGATATAGATGCGGTAGCCGTCCTGGTACTCCAGTGCGCCGAATGGACATTTGCCCAGGCAGCGTCCGCAATTGTTGCATGTATCCGAAGGAATCTGTATTTTTCCGTCGATGACCTGTGCCGCTTTGATCGGGCAGGCCAGTTCCACCTGGCACTTTTTGCAGCCGTGGCATTTTGCATGGTCTACTGTGGGCACCCTCTGCCCAACGATTCCCAGGTCATTCAGGTTCGGCTTTACGCAATTGTTCGGGCAGCCGCCGACCGCGATTTTAAACTTGTGCGGAAGCGTGACGCTGTGATATCCCTCATAAAAACGAGTGTGAAGCTTCTCTGAGAGTGCAAAGGTATCGATCAGGCCATACTGGCAGGTCGTCCCCTTGCAGGAGACAACCGGGCGGACAAGCGAGCCGGTTCCGCCGGTGGAAAGACCCCTTTCGTTCAGATAATCCATCAGCGGCTGCAGATTCTGATAGTTTACACCCTGGATTTCCAGTGTGAGGCGCGTCGTCATGGTAATCGCCCCGGATCCGAACTTTTCCGCCGCCTCCGCGATGGCGCGATGTTCTTCCGCCGTAATCCTGCCGTTCCGGGTAATGACGCGGACGTTGAAAACATCCGGGTAGCGTTTGTCCTGAAGGCAGCCGAGACCCTTGACCCGCTTGATTTCCTCCGCAGGCAGCGTCCCCTTTATCTCCACCTTCACGTCGTTTACAAACAGGCCACCCTCCAATGCGCGGGTGTTGGTATAGCCGAGTGCTTTCAGGCGGTTTTGCAGGAAATATGCGCGTTTTCCCTTCGCGCAGACCAGGAGCAGCTTCTCATCCTTCTGAATTCCGTCGAGCGCATCGATGCCTCCTGCATTTACTCCCTTATCTGTATCTGCATTGGCTGTGAATTCCGCGCTATCCGCACACGGCTCTGCATCCGCGCCAACTGTGGATTCCGCGCTATCCGCACACGGCTCTGCATCCGCGCCAACTGTGGATTCCGCGCCATTCGCATACGGCTCTGTATCCGCGCCCGCTGCAGGTTCTGCGCCATCCGCATCCGATTCTATATTCGCGTCGGCTGTGGGTTCCGCATCATTCGCACCCTGCTCTGCTGCCGGGTCTGCAGCGCATGAGGCACACTCCGTGTGCGCGGACAGTGTGGTCACGCTGGCCAGGTCGATCCACTTAGCTCCCGGAATCGACGGCGCCGGGCTTACGTCCAGTACCCGGTAGCCTTTCGCGCGGCCGGCCAGATATTCGGCGGGAGTAAATGTCTCATATGTGCCGGAAAGTTTATTTTCCAATATGTAGCAGGCCTGCACAAATGGGTGGATCGCGGTGGAAAACGGCGGCGCGTAGGCGAAATCCAGCGTGTCAAAATCCTCGATCCGGGCGTTCATGGCAATGCCTGTCACTGCGATGTCCACCATCTTGTCGACCGCTCCCGCGCCGAGCACCTGAATTCCCAGAAGGGCGTGCGTCGTTTTATCCGCGACCAGCTTTGTGACAAAGGTCGCGGCGTCCGGGTAATAATGTGCCTTGTCGTCGGTCACGCAGGTGGCTGTGATTACCTCATAACCCGCGTTTTTCGTCTGCTCCTCGGTCAGCCCGGTACGGCCCGCATTCAGATCGGACGCAAGCTTTACGACCCCGGTTCCAAGGCAGCCGCTGTAAGATGCGGCGCTGGAATTATGTCCGAGATTTTTCGCAAGCAGCCTTCCGGTAATATTCGCGGTGGAGCCCATCGCGGACCACTGCGGTTTCTTCGTAAGGCGGTTACAGACCTGCGCGCAGTCGCCGACCGCGTAGATATCGTCCAGATTCGTCCTCTGGTATTCGTCGACAACAATCAGCCCCCGGTTCCTCTCGATGCCGGATCCTTCAAGGAACGCGGTAGCCGGGCGGATTCCGATGGCAAGGACGACAACATCCCCTTCAAAGCTCCCGGCGCTCGTGCGGATACCGGAAGCCCTGGCCTGGCCTGAAACCTCCGTAAGCGCAGCTCCCGTTACGATCCGCAGGCCCCGGTTCATGAGCTGGCGGCGGATATACTGTGCCATCTCCGGGTCAAACAGGTTCGGCAGCACCTGGGACGCCATGTCAACTACTGTCACCTTCAGGCCTTTTGCCATCAGGTTCTCCGCGATTTCCAGCCCAATGAAGCCCGCTCCGACCACGACCGCGCTTTTACAGGAATTCTGCTCCACATAGTCTCGAAGCCCGATCGCATCATCCGGCTCACGCATGGTAAAGACGC
Organism: Lachnospiraceae bacterium; assembly: GCA_021203145.1. Lineage (GTDB taxonomy): Bacteria > Bacillota > Clostridia > Lachnospirales > Lachnospiraceae > Choladousia. The sequence goes on from JAJQBS010000011.1 coordinate 22,343, forward strand.
CCGCAAGCGATGTGCCCGGCACATTCGGGACAAACGGAACTGCGCCGGCCGCGATCACCAGGCTGTCGTAGGACGCCGTCTCGCCGTTCGCGAAAGACACAGTTTTCGCCTCCGGATTTACCGAAACCGCCTCCATGCCCGTCCTTACCTGAACGCCGGTAAGTCCCGTGTATTTCTCCGGCGTATTTACGATCAGATCCGCGCGGTCCTCAATCGCTCCGCCGACATAATAGGGCAGCCCGCAGCCCGCATAGGAAATATCCTTTCCCTTTGTGTAGATCGTAACAGAAGCATTTCCAGACTCTCTCTTCAGCTTTGCCGCCGTTTTCGTCCCGGCGGCGACACCGCCCAGCACGACAATGTTTCTCATTCTCTCTTCCTCCGATTTCTGACTCATAGAATATTGAGTTGATTGCTTCGCTCATCATACCACCATAAATGTCATATGTCAATAAATCGGAAGACTTACCGGATTGCTTTAAGCATTTTTTTCATGATTCATAATCAACATCTGCAGCCTGTTTTCGACATTGGCGTAGCTGGTGTCCGGATCAAGATCCAGCGGCAGAATTGTGATATCCGGATACCGCTCTTTCAGGCTCTTGATCGTGCCTCTGCCGCAGACATGGTTCGGAAGGCAGCCAAACGGCTGCAGGATGATAAAGGATTTCACCCCTTCTCCGGCGTAATGGGCGATTTCCGCCGCCATCAGCCAGCCCTCTCCGCAGCTTAATGTCTCCGGGATGATATCCCTGACAAGCGGGTACATTTCTTTCGGGTTCTGCGCTTTGCGGTAAAGCGGATGTCTTACGGCGATTTTTTCCACCTGCTTCTGTACATAGTCAAACAGCGCGTCCACCACGTAAGGGTAACGAGGGATGTTGGCATTATAGTCCCGGATTTCGCAGATGGAAGCGCGGAAATCTTTGCGCAGCTGGTCGGTAATGCGCGGAAAGACCGTCTCCATTCCATTCTCTTCCATATATTCCTCAATATGGAAATTGGACCCCGGGTGGTAGGTGACCAGAAGCTCTCCCGTGATAAATACCCTCGGTTTCAAGACGCTGCGGTCATAAGGAATCGCATCGAGCCTGTCCAGGCACCTGGAAAACACTTTTTTTGTATGGCTGATCCCGGATTTGATCCCTTCTGCGAGCTGCTGTACACACTCCCCATAAACACGATCCGTCTCTCCGGCGTTTTTCTCATAAGGACGGATCTTCCGGACCTGGTCTGCCAGGACATCCAGCATCATAAATGTCCAGACGGCTTCCAGCACCGCGCTGATTCCGAGAAGGAATACCCCCGGATGCATGTCCTTTGTGTCATTCGCGTCCGTCGTCACGATAGGGACACCCGCAAATCCTGCCTTGTCCAGCCCTTTGCGCAAAAGCCCCGCATAGTGGGACATCCGGCAGTCACACTGGAATTTCACCATCCCCACCGCCACCTCGTCCTGGCGGTAATTGCCCTTCTGCAGCGCGCCGATCAGTTCCCCGATGACCATCTGCGCCGGGAAACAGATGTCATTATGTACATATTTTTTGCCCAGCGCGATCTCGTCAATCCCGCCGACTGGGACGGACTTCACGAGAAAGCCCTCCTTCTCACAGATGCCGGTAAGCAGAACGGATACTTCCCTTGAAATGTTCGGAATCAGCAGTGTCCGTTTCTTCTTGTCCGCCTTCCGGAATTTCACCGGACTGGGCTGAGGCAGATCCTTTATCTCTTTTTCCAGATCCCGGAACGTCCTGCCGCACTTTCTTAAGTTCCTTCTCTTGATCTCAATCGTCTCGATAAAGGACTGGATCCGTATCCCAAGGGAACCCGTGGCGTCGCTTTCATCCACCTTCAGGATCAGCGGCGGCTTGTCGCCCATCTCCCTCAGGATCCGGATAATCTCATCAGAAAGGATCGCGTCGTGCCCGCAGCCAAAGCTGACGATCTGAACATATTCCAGCGCGGGGTCTTTCGCTGCCACCATCGCCGCCTCCAGCATCCGGGTATGAAAATTATTCGTGATCTCTATCCCCGTATTCCTGAGATCCTGCTCGTTCAAATGCGGGAGCGAGTCCACAGTCAGCACCGGAACACCCTGTTCCTCGAAACGCTTATAAATCTCATGGCAAATGAACGGATCGTTATGATAAGGCCGTCCCGCCAGTACGACGGCATAGCCGCCCTTCCGGTGTACATCGTCCAGGATCTCCTGCCCCCGCGCGACAAGCCTCTCCCGGAATGTCCGCAGTGCCTGCTCTCCCTCGACGAAAGCCGTTTCCGCCTGCTTCAAAGTAACGCCGAGCGTCTCCACCGCATAGGCGCAGATCTGTTTTTTCCTGTCCTTTTCCGTAAACCAGTGGAAGAGCGGCGTGTCGTATATTATCTCTTTCCTGCCCACAGGCTGTCCGCTGTTTTCAGCTGCGGCTGACGTTGCGGCCTTTTCTCCTGTGCCGGATATTCCGGTTCTTTTGTCTGCGGCAGATGTTCCGGAACTTTTGTCTGCGACCGATGTTCTGAAGCTTTCTCCTGTGTCGGATATTCCAGCTTGCGAAGCAGGAATTTCGCCGGGATTCTGCGAGTTCTTCACGACCATCGGGTAACCCTGCAGCACGGAACACATATATGGGCTGAGCTTATCCACGCCCTCCGGCGGCATATGCATGATATAGGGGAAGAAAATCCTGTCCACGCCCTGTTTTTGCAAGTCCATAATATGGCCATGCACGAGCTTCGCCGGGAAACATACTGTATCCGACGCCACGTATTTCAGCCCCTGCTCGTACAGCTTTCTGGAGGAGCCATGGGAAAATACGGTCCGATACCCAAGGCTTCTGAAAAATGTGCTCCAGAATGGCATGCTGTCCCAGAATTCCAGGACGCGCGGCAGTCCAACAGCCTCATTTTTATCCGAAACTATGGAAGGCAGCCCGGTGTCCCTCGTTTCGGATGAAGGAACCACTGGACGATCCGCCGGCTGACGCGGCATGGATGTCGGTTCCATCGCAGAAAACAACATTCTCTCCCGCTCCACATATAAGTCCGGCGTCCTGTCTCCCTGTGGCTTTCTCTGGTTTCCGTTCTGTGCAGCTTTCGGTGCTGTTCCGGCATCTTCCGCGCCTCTCTCGCACCGGTTTCCGGTCACCCATCTTCTGCCCGTCGAAAACTGCACCACCGTACGGTTGCAGTGGTTCGCGCAGCCCTCGCAGATGACTCCGCTCTGCGTAGTGTACGCGAAATCCGCTACCCTGCCAAATCCTATGAAGGAACTGTCTGTTCCGTTCGCATAGCCATGCTCTTCCAGGTACTGCCTTGCCGAAAGCGCCGCCCCTATAGCTCCCATCTCACCTGGGTAGGGCGCCAGCTTTACCTCTTTCTGGAGATAATCCTCCAGCGCTTTCAGAACCGCCCGGTTCCGGAAGGTTCCTCCCTGCACCACGATGTGCTCTCCCAGATCCGCCGGATTCGTGATCCGCACCACCTTTGTAAACACATTTTCAATAATCGAACGGCACAGCCCGGCCATAATGTCATCCGGGCTCTTTCCATCTCTCTGTTCCGTAATGATTGTGCTGTTCATAAATACGGTGCAGCGGCTCCCCAGCTTTGCCGGATTTTCTGACCGAAATGCCGCCTCCGCGATCTCTTCCACCGGTATCCCCAGGTTGACCGCAAAATTTTCAAGGAACGATCCGCAGCCGGAGGAACAGGCCTCATTCAGCATGATGTTTGTAATCACACCGTCCTTCAGCCAGATTGCTTTCATATCCTGTCCGCCGATATCCAGAATAAACGTCGTCTCCGGATAGTACAGCGTACAGCCGCAGGCATGAGCCACCGTCTCAACCGTGTGATAATCCGCTCCAAACGCCCTCGCCATCATTTTCTCACCGTAGCCGGTCGTCCCCAGGCCCAGAACCTCCAGGCGGATTCCCCTGTCAGCATACCGGTTTCGAAATCCATTGAGTCCCCTTTTTACAACCTGCAAAGGCTCCCCGTTATTATTCGCGTAATAGCGGTCGATCACCCGATTTTCCTCATCCATAAGGACAAGCTTGGACGTCGTGCTCCCGGAGTCAATCCCGATGTATACGCGCAGCATATTTTCATTCCTGCCAGTATCCGCCCTCTTATCCCGCCTTCCGGAGTTCACATCGTCCTCGGCGACGCTCCGCGATCCGGTGCCTGCGGCACTCTCGACGGCATCCCGCGATCCGGCGCTCATGGCACTCTCGATGGCATCCCACGATCCGGCGCTCACGGCACTCTCGACGGCATCCCGCGATCCGGCGCTCATGGCACTCTCGCCGATATCCTCTTGTTCCGGGAGCCGGGGATCGCAGATATCCCGCACTTCCCCATCATGCCTCCGTGTAAACGCTTCTCTTTCTTCTGCCGATGCAAAGAAAGGATGTCTCTCCTCCGCCCGGCTCTTCTCCGACGAAGCGGCAGAATCCAGTCTCCGGAGCATTTCCGGCAAAGTCAGGGAATTATTTTCTACGGTACTTTTCTCTGGAAACAGCTGGTCGATCGCGACTGCCGTCCCATACGCCACTATGGTTTCCGGATGATCCGGAACCACAATTTCCTCATCGGACAGGGCAAGCCGCTCCTGAAACACGCGAACCAGCCTTTTGTTAAACGTCAGCGGACCGCCTTCAAAAATAACAGGAGCTTTCAGCTCAAGCCCCTGTGACAGTCCTCCAATGGTCTGTTTTGCAATCGCGTGAAACGAAGAGAGTGCAATGTCTTCCTTCCTGGCGCCCGAAATAAGAAGCGGCTGGATGTCCGTCTTCGCAAACACGCCGCATCTGCCGGATATCTCATACTCCGTGCTTCCCTTCTCTGCCAGCGCGTTAAAATCCTCCGTTTTGACATGCAAAAGAGTCGCCACCTCGTCGATAAAAGCGCCCGTGCCTCCCGCACAGCTCCCATTCATGCGCATATCCGACGTCATCAGCTTCCCCTGCGTCTCGTCATAGTAAAAAAAGATAATCTTCGCGTCCTGTCCGCCCAGTTCTATCGCTGTTTTCACATTCGGATACAGCTTCCTGACCGCGGCAGAATTCGCGACAACCTCCTGAATAAAAGGAATCCCCAGCTGTGCGGCAATCGGCTTTCCGCCGGAACCGCATACAGCGGCACGGTATCTCCTGCCCGGGAACAGGGCTTCCAATTCCTCCAGCAGCAGATGCAGGGTCTGGCTCTGCCGTGCATTGTGCCGCAGATATCTGGAGTAAATGACCCGCTCCGCACCCGGCGCATTATTTCCTGATTTTTCCTGTGGGTCCGGGTCGAAAGCCACCGCTACTATTTTTACCGTTGTAGACCCGACATCAATCCCCAGTCTGTACTCTTCCTCCGTCTCTTTCAACGGCGTCTCTTCTGTCACAACAAATCCTTCCTTCCCCAAACCCACGTATTTTATCCGGAAAGCTCCGCAGCGGAAGCCGCATACACCTTCCGGATAAAGACATGGTCAGAATATGTTATAGCGAAGATAGCACAGCCGCCTGCGTTCGTCAACCACGCAGGATTACATTTTATGTTTTTTTAATGCTTTTGCTGATGCATGCCAAATCTCAGCAGATCCCGGAGCCGGACGGCATGTCTTTCTCCGGGGTCATTAAAGCGAGTGTTCCGTCCGGATCCTCTGCACAAATCAGCATCCCCTCAGACATCAGGCCGGCCATCTTTGCCGGTTTCAGATTCAGCAGAACCATCACTTTTTTGCCCACCATCTCTTCGGGAGTGTAGGCTCCCTTGATACCGGAGAGAATCTGTCGCACCTGGTTCCCGATCTTTACCTGCGAGCAGAGCAGCTTTCTTGATTTTTTCACCTCTTCGCACGCGATGATCTCTCCAACCGCAAACTGGAGCTTTTCAAAGTCTTCATACGTGATCTCGTCTTTGAGGGTAACCGAAATCTCCTGCCCGGAATCCACACAGGCCTTCTGAGCCACCCCGGAGGTGCTGTTTTTGCCGGTACCATCCGCTGCTGCTGCGCTGTTTTTGCCACAGCTGTCTGCCCTGGCAGCGCTGTTTTTATCACAGCCATCGGCTGCTGCTACACTGTTTTTGTCAGTACCGTCCGCCGCTGCCGCACTGTTCTTGTCAGTACCGTCTGCTTCGGCCGCGCTGTTTTTGTCAGTACCATCCGCTGCTGCCGCACTGTTTTTCATGGCACGTGCGTTCTCCGCCTCGAATTCTGCCATCTGAGCAGCGCGAATCTCCTCAGCCTTCGCGCGCACTGCCTTTGGATCCAGTCTTGCGAACAGGATTTCCGGCTTTTCCGTCACCTTTGTGCCGGACTCATACAGTCCAAAACGATCCATCTCGTCAAGCGCGCGCTTTTCTGCGTTCAGCTGCCCAAGGATCCGCACGGAGGTCTCCGGCATAAAGGATTCCAGCAGGGACGCTCCGATCGTGATGCTCTCGACCAGATTGTAAAGTACTTCCGAAAGGCGGTCTTTTTTTGACTCATCCTTCGTGAGCGCCCACGGCATGGTCTCATCAATATATTTATTGCAGCGCTTGAACAACGTGAAAATCTCTGTAATCGCGTCCGCGACACGCAGCTCGTCCATCTTTTTTACAACTTTGGTAGGAACCGAAAGTACCGTCGCCTTCAGGTCGTCATCCACCGGCTCACACACATCTGTTTTTGCCACCACGCCGCCAAAATATTTGTTGGACATGGAAATGGTCCGGTTTACCAGATTGCCCAGCGTGTTCGCCAGCTCGGAATTAACGCGCTCGGTCATCAGATCCCAGGTAATCACGCCGTCATTGTCAAACGGCATCTCATGCAGCACGAAGAAACGCACCGCGTCCACGCCGAATACATCCACAAGGTCGTCCGCATAGAGCACGTTCCCTCTCGACTTGCTCATCTTCTCGCCGCCCTGCAGCAGCCACGGATGCCCGAACACCTGCTTTGGCAAGGGCAAATCCAGTGCCATCAGGAAAATCGGCCAGTAGATCGTATGGAAGCGGATGATATCCTTCCCGATCAGATGCAGGTCGGCGGGCCAGAATGCCTTAAACTGCTCCGTACTCTCGCCGTCGCCGTCATAGCCGATGCCGGTAATATAGTTTGTCAGCGCGTCCAGCCAGACATAGACCACATGCTTTAAATCAAAGTTCACGGGGATGCCCCACTTGAACGAAGTCCTCGACACACACAGGTCCTGCAGCCCCGGCAGGAGGAAGTTATTCATCATCTCATTTTTGCGCGACACCGGCTGGATAAACTCCGGATGCGTATTGATATGGTCAATCAGGCGGTCCGCGTACTTGCTCATCTTAAAGAAGTAGGCCTCCTCCTTCGCAGGCTTCACGGGTCGCCCGCAGTCCGGACATTTGCCATCCTTAAGCTGTGACTCCGTCCAGAACGACTCACACGGCGTACAGTACATCCCTTCATATGAGCCCTTGTAAATATCACCCTGCTCGTAGAGCTTTTTAAAAATCTTCTGCACCTGTGCCTCGTGGTCAGCATCCGTCGTGCGGATAAATTTATCGTAGGAAGTGTTCATCAGATCCCAGATCCGCCGGATTTCTCCCGCCACGCCGTCCACATACTCCTTCGGCGTCACACCGGCCTCCGCCGCCTTCAGCTCAATCTTCTGCCCATGCTCGTCCGTACCCGTCTGAAAAAACACCTCGTAGCCCTGTTCTCTGCGGAACCGCGCGATGCTGTCCGCAAGCACAATCTCGTAAGTGTTCCCGATGTGTGGCTTGCCCGATGTGTAGGCAATCGCGGTTGTCATGTAATACTTTGGTTTGCTCATGCTCCATATGCCTCCTTATGATTGAAGTCTTTACACGGCTGTGGGAATCGAAAATTTTCATACAGCGGTTTTCGCCGCACTGCTGCGGTGTAAAAGCCGATTGCTCCGGTCGCTTTTACAGTAAAAAACCGCCTTCTGCACAGCCTCAGAAGACGGAAAATCCGTGGTACCACTTCTGTTCGTCTGCGTCCGCAGACGCAAACCTCATTACCGCTATAACAGGCGGACCTGTCACGGACTAAGGCCGCACGGGCCATTCATCCGTCCCCCTCAAAAGCCATCTTCCGCATATCATCCGACATCCCCTCTCACCAGATGGAGACTCTCTGTAATCCTGCTATATACGTACTCTCTTCGTCACAGGGTTTTGCAATCTGCGTCTAAATTAGCACAGACCATATCATCTGTCAAGGTCTGCCAGGCATTGAATTTTTATGTCTGCCGGGCATTAAATTTTTATGTATGGCCGGCATTGAAATTTTAAGAAAAAATACTGTCTTTATAGATTGCGATTCTATCTCGCGCGTGTTATGATACTTTACAATATAGTACCGGAGTCTAAGTGCATACACATACCAAAACCTTTCCGCAGGTGGAGAACATGGAGGAAAAGCAGCTTTATATGAAAAACATTGCGATTGTGACAGACAGCAACAGCGGCATTACCCAGGCGCAGGCGAAAAAGCTGGGAGTCAACGTGCTGCCGATGCCCTTTTACATCAATGATACTTTATTTTACGAGGATATCAACCTGACACAGGAAGAGTTTTACGCTCATCTGGCGGAAGGCTCCGAGATTTCGACTTCGGCGCCGGCGGTCGGCGATGTTACCGATCTGTGGGATTCTTTATTGAAGGAGTATGATGAGATCGTACATATCCCGATGTCCAGCGCTTTAAGCAGTACCTGCGAGACCCTGATGATGCTCGCGCAGGGCTACAGGGGCCGGGTTTTCGTGGTAGACAACAAGCGAATCTCCGTGACGCAGAAGCAGGCCGTCCTGGACGCCCAGATGATGGCAGCGGCCGGATGGGACGGCGCCCGGATCCGGGAAAAGCTGCTATCGACCATGTATGACTGCAGCATCTACATTTCGTTGGATACGCTTTATTATCTGAAAAAAGGCGGCCGGATTACTCCGGCGGTCGCGGCGCTCGGCACTCTGCTGCGCATCAAACCGGTGCTTCAGATCCAGGGAGACAAGCTGGATACCTACGCCAACGCCCGAACCAAAAAATCGGCGCGCACAATGATGCTTGACGCAATCCGAAAGGACTGCCGCGCTCGTTTTGGCGCAGGTGAAACGGCCGGCCGCGCCTGCGATTCTAAAAACGATGACGGACTCATCCTCTGCATGGCCTATACAGGCGCCTATACCGATGAGGCGCAGTCCTGGGAGAAGGAGATCGAAGACGCTTTTCCTGCCCATGCAGGGCGTCTCCTGATGGATCCTCTCTCACTGAGCATTTCCTGCCACATCGGGCCGGGAGCGATCGGAATCGGCTGTATCAAAAAGCTGCAGCTTACTGACTAGGTGAGCTTTTTCAGGCACTGCTCTTTCAGAATTGCAAAAGGCACGGGGCCGGTCTCCAGGACTACCCTGTGAAATTCCTTCAGGGAAAATCCGTCCACGCTCTCTTCAAGGCTGTCACGCAGAGACCAGAAATTCAGGCAGCCGACATAGTACTGCAGGTAATTTGCCGGAGATTCCAGGATCGCGTCATAAAGCGAGCCCGCCGTGCTTTCTGTAAAGCCAAGCCGGGTGAGGAACGCAGTCACCTCCCCGGGCGTATATCCCCGGTAATGGATCCCGATATCCAGCAGAGACGCGATCCCCAGCGTGAAGGACCGGTTCAGTTGGCTGACGGCCACTTCCGCGCTGTCGCCGTCATAGAGCAAATACGCATACATCTCCACATAGGTCGCCCACCCTTCTGTATAGCCTCCGACATCCAGAAGGAGCCGGAGCAGATCGGACGACTGCGAGGCAAAGTACACCGACTGGTACAGGTGTCCCGGATAGCCTTCATGGGCGAGTGTGGTGTAGAGATCCAGGCCGGAATAGCCGCTTGTGGGATTGATGTAAATCACATTGTCAGTGTAATCATCTATCGCCGGCGTCAGATAGAAGGCCGGGCTTAAATAGTCCTGCAGCGACTCATGGACATATTTGACCTCATAGGACACGGTTGGCAGGAGCGGAAAATCTGCGGTAATTTTCCCCCGCAGGTCCTCCAGCATGGCGGCAGGGTCGTCTGTTCCCGATACCAGCTCCTCCTGCATAGCGGCGGAATCGTCTGTCCCTGACGTCGACTCTTCCTGCATGGCGGAGGAATCGTCAGTCCCTGACGACGGCTCCTCTTGCATAGCGGCGAAATCGTCAGTCCCTGACGACGGCTCCTCCGCAGTTGAGCTTCCCTCATCCGATACGCTTGCCCCATCCTGCATCTGCCCATCATCCGAATCTTCTGCCAGCTCCGCAAGAAGCTCCTGCATAGCGGCATAGTCGGACACCACCTGAGCCTTGATCTCCTCCTCAATTTCCTCAATCGGCCGGTCGTCCCCCACCATGCTTTTTATCAGATATTCGTAGTAGGCACACCCTTCCGGATAATAATACAGCCCCATCTCATTAACGCCCGTGTCTTCAAGCTCCGCCAGCCCGGCGGCCAGCTCACGGTATGCCGGGAACACATAGCCGGTCAGCACCGCCTCATTTCTGGCCTTATAAGCAATTTTTTCATCCATAGTCAGGTTACTGACCGCGTCAATCTTCTCATCAAAGATTTCGATCAGATAATGGTTCTCCGTATCCGACACAAAGTCCAGGCACTGCCCGATGACCGAAAGGGCACAGTCACTGCTCATAAAGAGCCCCGCTTTAGATTTTTCCTGCTCGAAGGAGAGAACAGACTCAAAATAATCCGGAATCTGGGCGAGCAGGGTCAGGTAGTCTTCAATATCGCCCTTTGTCCGGAAGGAATATTCTGCCAGCAGGATCGGCAGCTGCGCCTGAATACCAAGCGTGGAGCCAAGTGGCTCATCATAGAGCAGGAGCTCCTCCGCCTCCAGCTCTGTCTCCAGGTAATCCAGAAATACATCGTAGGTAAGCTTCCTCTCATCCGAAAGCTCCTCATAGTCAAATCCCAGAAGGGTATTCCGATAGTTCTCCAGTGTGGCATACGCCTCCTCGTACGACTCTACTGAGGCGTCTCCGATTGTCACTTCGGCATCTTCCAGCCCATACGAAGCCGGATCTGCGACCAGATAATGCAGGTTCAGCGTGTTCCCGGACAATTCCCCGCGAAACACTTCCTCCGTAAATGCCACGAATCTCTCCTCCTCCGTCAGGAGAAACGCCGGTGGATTCGTGATAAAGCAGCAAATTCCAACCGTAAGCAGTGCGGCAAAAAAGCCCGGCAGCAGCAAACGCAGGACATGCCCGACCCTGCGTCCGCTCTTTGGATGCTCATCCGGGACATAATCCGGGCCGCCGGCCGGGATATTCTCTGTACGGCTTTTTACGCCGCCTTTTGATATACAATTTTCCTCGTGGCTTCCTTCCCCGCAGAAACTTCGCCGCATAGACCTGCTCCAAATCAGGCTCTCGGAAATATCTATGCGGCTAAAGCGGCAGATATGCCTGATTTATTTCACCACAATTTAATATAGTGAACGACAAAATTCTTTTGTCATTCACTATAAGGGATGCACACAGACGCGCAGGGAATGGCTGCCTGCGCCGGGAAAATCATACCATCCGCCTGGCCAGTAAAACGCAGGCCGCAATCCCGGCAAAGACGCAGAATAAAGCGCCGCACAGGGTATAACGTGTCTTTCTGATCCCCGCCGATGTGAAATAAACACTCATTGTGTAAAAGATCGTCTCTGTGCAGCTCATCATCAGGGATGCGGTCAGCCCGACCAGGGAATCTGTCCCATACCGGCTGTAAATGTCTACCAGCAGACTGTTCGCCGCGCCGGATGAAAAGAGTCTGACAACGGCCAGCGGCACCAGAGCGGAAGGAAAAATTTCATCCGGAAGGAGCACTCCGATGACAGATGCCGCCGCGTCCAGAAATCCGGACGCACGCAGCACACCGGTCGCTGTCATCAGGCCAATCAGTGTGGGTGCCAGGCGGACGACCATCTCCAGGCCACTGCGCGCGCCCTTTATAAAGCTGTCATATACCGGCACCTTCGCTGCCATTCCGCAGCCTATGATCAGAAACACGACAAAAGGAATGATCAGCCCGGACAGATACAGTAAAAATCTCACTTGCGCCATCCCATCCATTCAGATTCATTTCGGCGGGAAATCTGCGGTATCCTGTCCGTCAGAATCCCTGCTTCATTCTATTCTCGTGCAGAAACTTTTATGATCATTCGGAAGACGTCCCTGCGCATCATAGAAAAACCCCCGCGCACTTCCCTTTATGCGTGGGGGTAACATTTCTTCAATAGTATGATTCGAGCGGCAAAAGGGTATGATGTCATGTCATCATGAGCGTCTGAGTTTTCTCCGAATACTCCACCCAAAAAGAGCAAATGCCGCTCCCATCAGGACCACACAGCCATACAGCGGGGTATTGTCGCCCGTCTGCACGGATACCTCTTCCCCCGAGACCGAACCATTGTCATCAACTGTATAGTAGGAAGTGCCAGACAGCAGGTCGGACGATGTCTCGTTTAAGATGCTGTCCCAGTCGTCAGAAGAAGTCGAGCCGTACACACTGTTCAGCAATATCGTCTGAACCTCCAGATTGTCCTGTGTGAACACAGCCGTCGCGTTCACCACCTTGATCTGATAGCCAAACTCGCGCTGATTTGTAATCACATTGCCGTCCTCATCTACCTCGGCAATGTAAATCGTGACTCCGGACGCAGAGCCCAGGTTCAGCGTCAGCTTCAAAGTCAGCTCGCTCGCGTTATCGAGTGTCATCGCGATCGGATTCGCATATAGCGTAGTCAGCTCCGCGTCTTTGAACAGACCGACATAAAAGGTCTCGCTCACGGCCTTCAATGACGTACCCTCATACACGCGTTTTGTAAGATACAGCGTCACCTTGCTTGCCTTCAGCTTATTCGTAACTGTCACAGTCTGATTGCTCCCCTTCGTGATCGTCACCGTCGGGTTGTCCACAGACACCACGTAAGAAAAATCTGAAGAATCCGTAATCCGGGTACCGCTTGCATCCACCTCCGCGATATAGTAGGTCATATCATTGTCTCCGGAGAGCAGAATCCTTCTGCGCACCGTCACACTGGAGGCATTCTGAAGTGTCATCTTTACAATCGTCGGCGTATCGCTGTAGTCAGCGTTTCTGTAAATCCCGATATAGAAGGTATTCGTCACCGCCTCCGCCGTCCCGGAGGAATCCGTAGTATTCAGCGTGAGTGTCAGCGTTCCCGTATAGCGGTAGCCGCCCGGAAGGGAGGAATAAACATTCTGCACTGCCATGCTGGATGCTTTTTGCGTAAGCTGCACTTTGCCGCTGTTCGTATAGCGGACGGTAAGCGCACTCGTCGAAGAGACCACCACGCCATATTCATCTGTTTCAGATAAATAATAAGTCCCATTCTTCGTCAGATTAGAGAATGTCACCGTACCGGTAAAACCGCTCACATCCAGCGAGACGACGTTGCTGACCTTGTTTTTACGATCCGCGTCTGAGAACAGTGCCATATAATAGGTATATGCTCCGCTGCTTTTATAAGAGCCGGTCGTGGTATCATACGCATAGACCTGGTAGTCGCCCACATAGACCTCCTTCGTCACGGTAAGCGTATAGTCTGATTCGACAATCTCCGCATTCGTCAGGACAACCTCAGTCGTGCAGCCCCGTATCACAGTAAATGCCACGTCCGGGATCGGTGTATAGCCGTCTGGAGCCGTGATCTCCGTCAGATAATAAGTTTCCCCATCCGTCAGCGCATTGGTCCACACCAGCTGGGATGTTCCCGAGGAAAACGTCTTGCTTCCAACTGTCTCGACCTCCAGAATATTGCCCGAAGAATCCTTCACCGCCAGCACTGCTCCGGACAGCAGCGCGCCGCCGGATGCATCCTCGACCTGGATGGTAATGGTCGAATCGTTGAGCTGATTCTGAATGGTCACGGCCGCTTCCGTATTCTGGCAGTCCACCGTCACCGCTTCCGGCTCGTCAAATGAGACGATATAGGCAAACCCGTTTTCTCCGGTCGTCACCACCGCTCCGGCGCTATCCGTCTCCGCCAGATAAAAGGTCTGGCTGGGACTGGTCGCCGTCAGGCTGCAGGTGATCGTTTTGGTACTGTTGCCGCCCATCGAAAACATAACCGGGGAGGTCGTCACCGCCGTCGTGTGATCGGCGTCGCTGTAAATATTAATGTAAAAAATCTCTTTTCCGGTCAGCGCGGCGCCGTCCCGGTCTACCACGTTCAAAGTGAGAGAGAGAGTCACCGTATAGCCAAAGGTTCCTTCCGGCCAGGCTTCCGTATACAGATATTGCAGCAGGACTGTCTGATCCGTATCCCCCTCGGCAACGGTCACTTCTATAGCAGAGACCTGAGGAGCATTCTCTGTTGAGAGCAGATTCCCCTCCGCGTCAGTCGCTGCCACATAATAGGTTCCCCAGGAAAGTCCGTCAAATGTCACTGATCCACTGGTCGTGTCTCCCTCCGCGATCGTCAGCGCCTTCACATCGCTGACCCGTGTCAGTGTTCCCGCGTCAGCTGTCGTGGATGTACCGGTCCCTGCCGCTGTCCCGTCAGTTGCAGATGTGTCGGTCTCCGCCGCTGTCCCGTCAGTTGCAGATGGATCACTCTCTGTCGCGCTTTCGGTAAATAGGGCAGCGTAAAACGTGACGTCCGTCTCCGCCGTCAGCACAGCTTCTCCATATAAAGCCTGCGCGGAAACCGTGATTGACTTATCAGACGCATCACCTGTCAGAGCCGCATCTGTATCAGACTCCGATTCTGATGCCACGGACAGACCCTCGTCCGTCTCCGCCGCAGCCATAATTCCGGAATTGTCCAGAGATCCCTTCTTCGTTCCGGCCTCGGTATTTATTTCTGTTTCTGTTTCTGTCTCTGTTTCAGTTTCTGTCTCAATCTCTGTTTCCGTCTCCGCCTCGGTTTCAATCTCAGTATCGGTCTCGGTTTCCGTCTCAGTTTCAGATTCTGTTTCCGTCTCAGTTTCAGTTCCTATCCCAACCTCTGTCTCAGTTTCTTCCTCTCCGACGGAGAATATAATGCGCAAAAGCTTCGTGTCATTGTTCTGCACTGTTATAGATTCGGCGTAAACCGCCCCCTCCAGACTTCCTTTTATCTCAACAGATGCCTTCGGAGCAAGATAGGTTCCCTGAAGATTGCCGGACAGCTTTAATATGCCCTCATAGTCTATATAAGAATCTTCTTCAATCGCGACAAAATTGTAAAGAACAGCCCCCGCTTCCGCCGCGTCCGTATAGCTGACTGTTTTTTCGGAGTACTTCATTGTGTAGCCGGAGAACGCAATCTCCTGCTCTTTTGAATCCGCAACTACGTTTATAATATAGACCGTGTCCGTCACATCCAGAATTTTATCGGAAAAGAGTGTTTCCAGCTGTGTCTCATCCAGATTCCCTTCTTCGTCCGCATAAATGTTAAGAACTGTAATTCCCTTCCCGGACTGTGCGTCGGCAAGACTCACCGACAACTCCTCAAGCTCAGAAAGCAGAGAGACCGCCTCTTTTCCACTTACAACGAACGCATCCGGCGAAGTCTCCGTTTCTTCCTGTGCACCAGTCTCCTCTGATGTGCCGTCCTTCTTCTGCGCGTCAGCCTCCTCCGATGTGCTGTTTGCCTCCTGCGAGCCAACCTCCTCCGATGTGCTGTCTGCCTCCTGAACATCGGCCTCTTCCGATACTCCGTCCTTCTCCTGCGAGCCAGCTTCTTCTGATACGGCTGTCCCGGTGGACAAAAATGCTTCTTCCACCTTTTTCGGTATAGACAGTTCTTTCGCCACGAACAGATATGGAAGGACTTCGGAAAGCTCCTTTTCGAGCCACTCAAGCTTCAGCTTGTCCCCGGCATTTTTCCTGGCTGACCGCTCGGTCTCGGTTTCCGTTTCGGTATCGGTCTCCGTTTCTGTTTCAGACTGGTCAGTGTCCTCTTCGGTCAAAGTCTCTGTCTCTTTTTCCGAGGCTTCCGCCCCGACCATCTGAGTGCTGCTCGTCTGTGCCTCCGTCTCTGTCGCGCTCTCTGTCTGGATGCTGCCCGTTTGCGCTTCTGCCTGCGTCGCACCCTCTGTCTGAGTGTTGCCCGTTTGCGCTTCTGTCTCTGCCGTGCTCTCTGCCTGAGTACTGCTCGTCTGCGCTTCTGTCTCTGCCGCACTCTCTGTCTGGCTGCTGCTCGTCTGCGTTTCCATCTCAGAAGCACTCTCCGCAGAGGCACTGCTCGTCTGCGCTTCTGTCTCAGAGGCCGAAGAAATCTGTGTCTCAGATTCCGCTGCCGTCTGTACCTCCGCGCTGCCTTCTGCAGCTACGCCCACAATGCCGCACTGCTGTATCATCAACGCGGCAGCCAGCAAAACCGCCGCTGTCCCCTTAAATTTTCTCAATCGATTTCCCTTCATTATCAGTCCCCTCCCATTTCCCAGACAGGCAGGTGCATCTCCGTCGCCGACAAACTTTATTACACAGCAAAAAGCAGTCGCCGGCAGGCTTTCCTTTGTCCCAAAAATGTGATCGCCGACACCTCTTTACTTCGTCCCAAAAATCCGGTCGCCCGCATCGCCAAGTCCCGGCACGATATAGCCATGCTCGTTCAAGTGACTGTCCAGAGTCCCTACGTACAAATCCACATCCGGATGGTTTCTCTTCATCGCTTCAATGCCTTCCGGCGCTGCGATGATGCACATAAACCGAATGCTCTTGCACCCTTTGTCTTTGAGCATCTGGATCGCCGCCACAGCAGAACCGCCTGTCGCGAGCATCGGATCCACCACAAAGACTTCCCTCTCATCACAATCTGCCGGAAGCTTACAGTAATATTCCACCGGTTTCAATGTCTCCGGGTCGCGGTAAAGCCCGATATGTCCGACCTTGGCCGCCGGGATCATTGCCAGCATACCGTCTACCATGCCCAGCCCCGCGCGGAGAATCGGCACTACCGCCAGCTTCTTGCCGCTCAGCTCCATTACCGTCGTCTTCGCGATCGGCGTCTCAATCTCAACCTCACTGAGCTTCAAATCGCGTGTCGCCTCATAGCACATGTACATGGCAATCTCACTGATCAGCGACCGAAAGTCACGGGAGCCCGTCTCTTTCCTCCGAATCAGTCCGATCTTGTGCTGAACCACCGGGTGATCCATAATCAAAATTTTCTGCATTTTTTCCTCCTTTTGTTTGCGGCTTTTGTCGACCTTAACCCATCATCTGAAGCCAATAGGATTTTTTTGAGCCAGTCTTACTTTCTCTGTCAGCTTTCGCCCATGATACCACAGATCTTTGCGTAAATCTTTGGATTATTCTTAAGATTTTGCCAGCTGTCCAAACCAAAATCAATATTACTGGTTGTCCTCATCAATCATCCGCACTCTGCGGGCATGGCGCTCCGCACCGGAAAACGGAGTTTCCAGAAACGTCTCCGTAATCTTTATGGCCAGTCCCGGACCTGTCACGCGCGCACCCATGCACAGGACATTCGCGTCATTGTGCAGACGAGTCGCCTCCGCGCTGAAGCAATCCCCGCACAGAGCCGCCCGGATCCCACGATAGCGGTTTGCTGTCATCGACATGCCGATCCCCGTCCCACAGATCAGAATCCCTCTGTCAGCGCTCCCGGACAGGATTTCATGCACCACTGCTTTTGCATAGACTGGATAATCTACCGCGTCCTCCGACCATGTGCCGCAATCCTTATACTCGATCCCCTTTTCCTCCAGATAGTTCTTAATTTCCTCTTTCAGGCAATATCCTGCCTGATCACAGCCAATTGCTAACATAGTAACTCCTCCTCATTTAATTGTACTACCAGTTTATTAATCATGCCCAAAAGCTCCTCATAGCACTGACCATAGTCCGCAAGCGAGCCACCGTATGGGTTTTTCAGCTCCTCCAGTTCACCGACCTCCTGGTGCAGTACCCGCACAAGGTCTTCCCGCTCCGGCTCAAAGGTCTTCAGAATGGCCTCCCGAACCTCGCTGCTAAAGGTCATGATCAGGGTTCTCCCATCAAAATCATCCCGCACGAGGGGATCACTCATGTGGGTTTTCATCGTCAGGCCATTGCTGACCAGCACCGCCTCAGCCTTCGGGTTGATCGGCTCCGGAAACAGCACGACAAGTCCTTTCGACGTCACATCCAGCACATCCAGCAGGTATTTGTTCTGCATAATGGCCTCCGCCATCGGTCCAGTGGCCGTATCACTCTTGCTTACAAAAATCAGCCTGTCATACTTTTTCACTGCTCTTTCCTCCCACTATTTGGCCAGTATATATCTTCGCCCATCGTTCTTCCGGACTATTTCCTGATTCCCAGACTTCTTCTCCGTCTCAATATCAACAGCCAGGGAAAACTGCCAGGCACGCCTGTTGCCGGAATACGGCAGTCACAAAATCCTCGGTACGTGTCCGTTCCCGGAATACGGCAGTCACAAAATCCTGGGCACGCCCATTCCCGGAATACGGCAGTCACAAAATCCTGGGCACGCCCATTCCCGGAATACGGCAGTCACATGATGCCAAATAGCCATAATGCTTCCTTTAATAATCAAACATGAATCACCTGGTGTCCCGCCGCCTTCATCAGCCGATTCATAATCGCAGCCCCCATTCGCGGGGTCTCGAAGGATTCCGAATAAATCACGGATACCTTCATAAGGTCAAACTCTCTGAGTATTGCGTACAAATGCTGCGCAATACTCAACTCCTCGTCCCGGGAACCGATGGATTTTACGGCTGCGTGTTCATAAAAGTCCAGCGATTCGTCCGTAGCGATCACTCCGGCAAGCCCTCCGCGTTCATGCTCTGCGGCAGTCAACGCATTGATCTTCTCCCGCACACGGTTTTCGGAACCTTCCACAATAAAAAGAGGCGCCTGCGGGGCATAATGGCGGTATTTCATCCCCGGTGCCTTTGGATGAACCGAAGGATCCTCAGAAATCAGCCCGCGATCCAGCCTGACCGGCCCGACCACCTCCTGCAGCATTTCCCGGCTGATATAGCCTGGCCGCAGGATTACCGGAATCTCCTCCGTCAGATCTACGATCGTAGATTCCAGGCCGATCAGAACCGGACCTCCATCTATGATCATATCAATAACGCCATCCATATCCTCCGCGACATGCCCGGCTGTCGTCGGGCTGGGTCTGCCTGATGTATTCGCGCTTGGCGCGGCGATATAGCCTCCGCCTGCCCGGATCAGCGCAAGTGCGACCGCATTGTCCGGCATGCGCACCGCCACGGTGCTAAGGCCGCCCGTCGTCGCGAAAGGTACCGCAGCGGACTTTTTCAGTACCATCGTGAGCGGCCCCGGCCAGAACGCATCCGAAAGAAGCTTCGCCCACGCCGGAAGGTCTTCGGTGATCTTCTCAATCGTCTCCCAGTCGGCGATATGTACAATGAGCGGATTGTCCGAAGGCCTTCCCTTCGCCTGATAAATTTTCCGTGCCGCGTCCTGATCCAGCGCGTCCGCGCCCAGTCCGTAAACAGTCTCTGTCGGAAAAGCCACCAGGCCGCCGTTTCGCAGAACCCTGCCCGCGCGCCGGATCCCGTCCTCATGCACGCCGTCTGTCATATTTTCCAAAACGGTATTCATTCGCATCTGTCCTCACTTTTACGTACTTCACTCACGCTTGCTATTTTTGTTTTTTAAAGAAGCTTTAAGAAGCACGTTCTTTTACCGCACGGCAGAAAACGCCTGCTCCATTCCCTGGGTGAATTGCTGCCCGGCGAGATTTTCCCTGCCAGTGGCCATGCCCGCTTCGCCGGCAGCGCCGCAGTAGAAAAAACGGCGGCAGCAGATTTATTTGATACAGTATAGCACCATAACCGTTTTTTTGAAACTCTTTTTATCAATTTTCATTATTTTCTTCAATTTTAGTATTCAAAAACCAAAAGCTGTGGTAGAATAGATGTCATCAATTGTCCGGCAGCGCCGGCAAAGTGTAGTAGGAAAGGAATAAACAACTATGAGTGAAGAAAATGTAATTGCACAGGAAACCGAAGAGAATACCGCAGCTACGGAAAAGGAGCCGGAAGCCGCGGACACGGC
Organism: Lachnospiraceae bacterium; assembly: GCA_021203145.1. GTDB lineage: Bacteria > Bacillota > Clostridia > Lachnospirales > Lachnospiraceae > Choladousia. The sequence goes on from JAJQBS010000011.1 coordinate 42,369, forward strand.
AGCAGATGTGGCCGACAGCGCTGATGTGACAGTCGGCAATGACGCAGCCGACGCTGAAGGAGCCGCAGACACGAGCGCAGAAACAGCGGGTGAGGAAAAGGCAGATGGCGCTGAAAAAGCAGAGAATACTGAAACGACTGATGTCGAAAAGGCAGAGGATGCCGAAACGGCTGACGCTGACAAAGCAGAGAATGCTGAAAAAGCTGATGCCGAAAAGACAGAAGACGCCGAAGAAACTGCGGACACGGGCGATGCGGCATCTGTGGCATCCGGAAAAGAGGATGAAAGCCAGGCAGACGGTGCCGCCGAAGCTTCGGCAGAAGCATCTGAGGCTGCTGCTCCCGCACAGCCTGCGGAGAGTATGGCAGACTACGACGAAGCCATCAAGGCTTCTATGAAGCCTATCCATGAGGGCGATATCCTCACCGGAACGATCATCGGCGTATCTGACGAGGAACTGATCGTAGATCTCGGGATCTACACAGACGGCGTCATCCGCGCAGAGGACGCCAGCGATGACCCGTCCTTCTCTCTTAGAAGCTTTGAGATCGGACAGGAAGTCTCCGCCACCGTCATCCGTCGTGACAACGCGCAGGGCCGCATCCAGCTTTCTCTGAAGGCAGCCGCAGCCGTACTCGGCTGGGAGCGCCTGCAGCAATTACAGAAGGACCAGTCCAATATTACCGTAAAGATCACCGAGGCCGTCAAGAGTGGCGTGACCTGCTATGTAGAAGGGATCCGCGGATTCATCCCGGCTTCCAAGCTCTCCCTTTCTTACGTGGAGAACCTGGACGAATTCGTCGGACGCGAGATGGAAGTCCGTGTCATCACCGCAGAGCCGGAGGGCAAACGCCTGGTGCTTTCCGCCCGCGACATCCTGTGTGAAAAGGAGCGCGAAGAGCGGAAGCAGCGCATTTCCAACGTCGAGATCGGCCTTGTCACCGAGGGCACGGTGGAGACCATCAAGGATTACGGCGCTTTCATCAACCTCGGAAAGGGCTTAAGCGGCATGGTGCATGTTTCCCAGATCAGCCGGGAGCGCGTGAAATATCCGGGCGACGTCCTGAAGGTGGGACAGACCGTCAAGGTAAAGGTCATCGCGGTAAAGGACGGCAAGATCAGTCTCAGCATGAAGGCGCTCGAGGACGCCACGCCACGGGAGGTTGAGGAGGAGACCTATAAAATGCCGAAGGCAGAAGAAGCGACGACTTCTCTCGCTTCACTGTTTAAAAATATTAAGCTGTAAAAAGCGGCGATCGCTACACCTGGGCCGTTGCCTGGGATATTCAGCTGTGATATCGGATAGGGGAACGCTCTTCTCCCCTATCCGCAACCAAATGAACTCCAAAAAAAGCTAACGTTTCTTAAGATATTCCAGTATCCCATCACAAATCGCCTGCGCCACCTGCTCCTGGGACGTTTCCTCCTGCAGCAGCGCCTCCTCTTCCGGATTGGTCAAAAACCCACATTCCACGATCACAGTCGTGCTCACCGACCTTTTTAATATGTAGTAGGTCGTATTTCCCTTCTGTGTCCGCGGTCGTGCGATCGAAAGCTCCGTATTCAGGCTTTCCTGAATCGCAGCTGCCAGCTTCTCTCCTTCCACAGACTGTTCAAAATAAAAAACCTGCGGTCCTCTCACAGAGGAATCCTCCGGATAACTGTTCTGGTGGATGCTCACCGTCAGGATCGGATTCTCCTCCGCTATAATCGCCACGCGCCGCTCCATATCCTGTGCCTTTTTGTTCGAAGCGTCCGCATCATACAGACCATCCTCCGTCGTGCGCGTCAGCACCACTTCATAACCCTCCGATTCCAACAGCGACGCGAGCTTTTTCGAGAAAACCAGGTTCAGCACCTTCTCGCTGGCTCCGCTCGCGCCGACCATGCCGGAATCAAAGCCGCCATGCCCCGGGTCGATGACAATCTTCTGCGCGCTCCCTGAGATAACCGCATCCGTATCGGATCTCTCACTTTCAGATGTCCCATTTCCCGCCGTTTTTTCGGCTTCCCACCTTGCGCCATAGATGGGCAGGAAAATCGCCGCCGCAAACAATATCAGAAGCATAATATACTGAAGCAGTTTTAATATCCACTTTTTCTTTATTTCCACACCCTGCACACTCTGAACGCAGATTTATACAGTATATGCGCCCATTTTGTCAAAAAGAATGCTAACGAAAGGGAGATACATCATTTCTTCTTCGCAGGACTTCCCTGTTCCGCAGGATCATTTTCTCAGAAACCCAACAAGCTGCAAAACTTTCTCCAAGCGCTACAGTCTATGCATATCGCAGAATTTCTCTTGTTAAATTTACACTCATATCTTATAAATCATATATTTAATTTATTATTGACATTATACATGTTTAGTGATATTATTTTCCTGTTTTCTCCCTACAAAACGCATGATCAATTAAATACATTATCCGCTGCGCAATATAATTTTAACAAATTCAAGAAAAAGGTAGCAATCTTATCAGAAAAGAGGTAGAATTAATAAAAAAAAACAGAACCATTCTTTCTGGCAAAAAAGAAAATGACGCCTCAGCTGACACTGTTACAGATAAGGAACCTGGCCAGGCGGAAGATGCCGTCATGAAAACTATGCTGCAATATTTTGCAGATGAAATGCTTCCCGCATTCGGCATATCAGAAAAAGTAAAGGCTTACGCGCCTACCGAACATGTGCATGTTGAAATCAAAAAAGGTCTGCAGGACTTCAATCTCGTAATGGAGGATGACAGCATCGCCCATTTTGAATTTCAAAGCACCAATGGCGGTCGGCGGGATCTCAGACGTTTCCGGTCTTATGAGGCAGATACCAGCTACCAGCTGGAAAAGCCAGTAACTACATACGTACTGTTTTCCGGAAAAATCCGCCGCCCAATGACCAAAATTGCTGAAGGAATTAATGTTTATAAGATTAGACCTATTATCATGAAAAAACAGAACGCCGATTTGATTCTGCGGAAATTACAAAAAAAGGTAAGCAATGGGCAGCCACTGACACGCCAGGATCTGGCAGTACTGCCATTGCTCCCCATCATGGGCGGCAAAAGTTCTTTGCTTAGCCGGATAAAGGATGCCTTTTCATTCACCGCCAGTGCAACACATGTGTCTAAAGAGGATATTGCTAAAATTGAAGCGGTCGTTTATGCCATGGCAACAAAGTTTTTAAGTAAAGAAGAATTAACATCTATAAGGAAGGTGGTAACAATGACGTATTTGGGGCAATTAATTTATGAGGATGGATTTACAGAAGGACATAATGAAGGTCGTAATGAAGGTCGTAATCTTCATTTAAAAGAGCAAATAGTCAGAAAATTAAAAAAGGGAAAATTGAAATCAGAGATAGCAAAAGAACTGGAAGAAGACGAAGAAACCATTAGCATACTCATTGATGAGATTTCTGCTGAATCCAATTAACTCCTGGCGAAAATTTGTAAAGAAAGAAACAGCCCCTCGGCTGCTTCTTTCCGATTTTACCCCTTCGGTAATAATTTCATCCTTTTATGACCATACCGCTCCTGGAAACGGCAGTCTCACCCTTTATGACCAGTACCGCATGGCCTTGATCGGCGTGCTGTAATTGTAGGCCGATATCTTGATGCCGCCGGCCGGGTAGGCCTGCGAATTGCTCGCGTGGACAATCTGACCGTTCCCGATGTAGATCGCCACATGGGACGCATAGCTGCCGGATCCATAGAAAAGCAGGTCTCCGGGCTGCAGGCTGGAGAGACTTACCTCTACCTCCGTTCCTTCCGCGTATCCGGCTTTGATCTGTGAGGAAGACGGTCCGTTCATCTGCTGCTGCGCGGTGCGCAAAAGCTTGATATCAAAGCTCGCAAATACCGCATAGGTAAATCCGGAGCAGTCCGCGCCGTTTGTCAGGCTCGTCCCACCGTATACGTACGGATTGCCAACATACTGGATCGCGAATGCCGCGATCTCGGCACCCTGCGTACTGCCGCTGACGGTAATGGACGTTTCGGCCGTAATAATGCCATCATCATCTATGGTGTACTCTGTTGAACCAACCGCAAGAGTAATAGACCTCGCCATAACACCAGAAGAATAGAAATAATACTTGTGTTCACCCGTTGTGCCGAGATATGTGTTTCCATTAATGGTCTTAAATCCCGTAACCATGGCACCATCTGCGTCCTTGTCAAGATAGTATAACTCTACCTCACCAGAACTGTTCTTTTTAGTCATCCATCCTGTTACATGTTTGTAGCTCCCATTCAGATAATAAGTACCCGTAGATGTGATATACCATCCGACGGATAGCGTTTTGGAGTCGTCCCTTGCCCCGTCGCTTCCATAGTAATACTGATTAATATAGACGCTCGTCACCATCTTCGCATCTTCGCCGAAGTAATAGTATTTCCCGCTGATCTTTACCTCCTGGCTGCGGACTGCTGCGCCGCTGCCTGACGCAAAGTAATACGTGGCTCCGCTGACGGTTTTCTTTTTATTGGTGATCTTTTTCGCCATACTCTTATTAAAGAAATAAATCTCCCCGTCGATCGCCTGCAGGCCGGTCAGAAGCACGCCGCTGCTGTTCGCGTAATAGCTGGAGCTCGCCCAACCGGAGGTGACAAGTGCCCCGTCCGAATCAAAATAGTAGAGCTTGCCGCTGATCTTCTGAACTCCGGTCTGCATCACACCCGCTGACGAGAAGTAATATTTCTTTTTGCTGATCGTCTTCCAGCCGGTCACACGGACGCCTTTCGCGTTGACATAATACTTCTCCCCGCTGACCGTGATCCATTTACTCGTCTGAACGACACCCTTGGCATTGCAGTAATAATATTTGCCGTTGTATTTTACCCAGGTCTTGGAATAAATCTTGCCGTTTGACTGGAATATGTAGGTCTTAGAGCCAATCTTTTTCCAGCCGGTCACGCGGACGCCATTGCTGTTTACATACCGTTTCCCGATCCATTTGCTCTTCTGGGCGATGCCGTCCGAATCTGCGTAATAATACTTGCCGCTCACCTTAAACCAGCCGGTGACGTACTGTGTCGCACTTTTATAATAATAAGTATTGCCCTCAAATGTCACAAAGCCGGTCTTTGTCTTGCCTGTATACTTGCCGTTCGCGTTGACCCATTTATTGCCGACCCACATGCTCGTCGCCAGAGAGCCATCCGACTGAAAATAGTATTTTCCGCTCAGCCATTTGGACACATAGAGAACGCCCGTCTTCTTATTTGCGTAATATTTTTTGCTGCCAACGGTAATCCAACCGTATTGCATCCTGCCGTTTTTATCAAAATAATACAGCTTTTTTTGATCGTTACAAAGCCGGTCTGCATGATGCCGCTGTCATTAAAATAATATTTGTAGGAGCCAATCGTCACAAGCCCCGTGGCATACCCGGGAGACTCTGAAATCGTATACATCTTCCCGGCTGTCGTGGTCTTCCAGGCCGCGTCCGCCTTCAGGGACGGTGCAAAGACGAGCAGCACGGCAAAAAGCGCCAGCATGGCGCATCTTAGCGGTAACCTGCTCAAAAAAGAAATACTGGTATTATCCGCGCCGGCGCATTCGGAGATAACGCCCTCAAAGGCGACGCCTTTCCATCCGGCATTTTCAGTCCCCATCTCCTCATGCGAATTCTTCTTCCTCAAAAATTCCATTTCTCATTCCCCGTATCATTTCTGTAACAAAGTTTTTACAGTTTCGTTAAATCTTTTTTAACATTTTAAATGATATTTATTATAAAGTCAATACCGGATTTAACAAAATCAGGGATTAAGCTGGAAAATTCCTTACGCGGCTCATGTGCATAAAAAAGCCGCCGTAATGCCCGGCAGCTCCTTTTTCCGTGTGAAAAATATTACGAAAGTAGTATAAAATTCTGTTTTTTCCGGTTATTTCCGGTTCTCACCCTTTCTTCCCTCTTCCCTCTTCCTCGCGAAGCATGTCCTCCACGTACTTGGGCAGCATGAACGCGCCCTTATGCAGGTTTGGGGTATAATAGTCGGTGTCAATGCCGTAGGATTCCCAGCGCGCGCCGTCGAAGTCGCGCAGAGGGTGATATTTTTTGGAGGCAAAGCCGAAGAGCCAGTAGCCCGAAGAGCAGGTCGGGATGTGCGCCTGGTAGACGCGGCTGATCGGGAAGCTGTGGCTCGCCTTGTTGTGCATCAGACGGCAGGATTCCTCGTCGCCCTCGTAGAATGGGCTGCCGTGCTGGTAGACCATGATGCCGTCCTCCTTGAGCGCACGGAAGCAGTTCCCGTAAAATTCCCGCGTAAAAAGGCCGGCCTTATGTCCGAGCGGGTCAATCGCGTCGTTGATGATCAGGTCGTATTCATTCTGCCGGGTGCGCAGAAATTTCAGACCGTCGATGTGGTAAAAGCGCACACGCTCGTCGTCCAGGCTCGCAGTGATCGCCGGGAAAAACTCCTTGCAGACCTCGACGAAACGCTGATCCGGCTCGGTCACGTCGATGCACTCGATCCCATCATAGCGCGCAAGCATGCGCAGCACGCCGCCGTCGCCGCCGCCGAGCACCAGGACATTTTTCACGTTCGGATGCACGGCCATCGGCACATGTACGATCATCTCATCGTAGATAAAGCCGTCTTTTTCCGAGAACACGATCTTGCCGTCCGAGCTCAGGAAGCGCCCGAGCTCATCCGAATCAAACACATCAATCCGCTGAAATTCGGTCTGTTCACCAAACAGCTGATTTTTTACTTTTACGGACATTTTGATCTGGTCCGCGTGATAATCTGAAAACCAGAGATCCATAATCCCACCTCTCCTGCGGCAGCCCTCTTACCGCTAAAGCTCACCGTTTCCCCGGCAGCCCTCTTGCCGCCAGAGCTCACCGTTTCCCCGGCAGCCCTCTTGCCGCCAAAGCTCACCGTTTCCGCGGCAGTCCTCTTGCCGCCAGAGCTCACCGTTTCCCCGGCAGCCCTCTTGCCGCCAAAGCTCACCGTTTCCGCGGCAGTCCTCTTGCCGCCAGAGCTCACCGTTTCCCCGGCAGTCCTTCTGGAGCCGGACAAC
>JAJQBS010000011.1:49491-54807 GCA_021203145.1 Lachnospiraceae bacterium
CCTCTTGCCGCCAGAGCTCACCGTTTCCCCGGCAGTCCTTCTGGAGCCGGACAACCATGCTTTTTCAGTCCTTCCACACCTGCCGCTCGTCCTTGAGGACATTCAGGTACTCGACCTCCGGGTCTTCCGTGCCCTGCAAGGAGCAGCCTTTTTCCTTTGCGTATAAAATATATTCAATAATCTCCTGCGTGATCATCTCCCCTGGCGCGAGGATCGGGATCCCCGGCGGGTAGCACATGACAAATTCCCCGCAGGTGCGGCCCACGGTCTTCCGGATGGGCAGGTAGTCTTTTTCCGCGTAGAAGGCGGCCTGCGGCGACTCAATCACAATCGGGTTGATGTACTCGGAATTCAGCATCTTTGCGGAGCTCCTGGTATAGAGTCGCTTGATGTCAAAAAGCGCTCCCACCAGGCGCTCGATGTCCTGGATGCGGTCGCCGATGGAAATATAGGCCATGATATTGGTAAGGTCGCCGAGCTCAATCTGAATGTCGTACTCATCGCGCAGCATATCGTAGACCTCGATGCCGGCCAGGCCGATGTCGCGCGTATACACAGAGAGCTTCGTGACGTCAAAATCAAAAATGCTGTCCCCGTTGATCATCTCGCGGCCGTACGCATAATACCCTCCGATATCATTGATCTCCGAGCGGGCGTACTCCGCCATCTCGACCACCTTCGCAAAGGCATCCCTGCCGTGAAGCACCAGGTTCCGCCGGGAAATGTCGAGGCTGGACATCAGCAGGTAGGACGCGCTGGTGGTCTGGGTCAGGTTGATCACCTGGTGCACGTACTCCCAGTTGACATGCTCGCCTGTCAGAAGCAGCGAGCTCTGCGTCAGGCTCCCGCCGGACTTGTGCATGGAGATGGCCGACATGTCCGCCCCCGCCGCCATCGCGCTGACCGGGAGATTTTCCCCGAAATAAAAATGCGTCCCGTGCGCCTCGTCCGCGAGCACCATCATTTCATATTTATGCGCCAGCTCCACGATCGAGCGGATATCCGAGCAGATGCCATAGTAGGTCGGGTTGTTCACCAGGACGGCCACCGCGCCCGGATTGTCCAGGATCGCCCGCTCCACCTCGGAGACCTTCATGCCGAGTGAGATGCCAAGCTTCGGCTCCGTCTCCGGGTTCACGTAGACCGGGATCGCACCGCAGAGCACGAGCGCGTTGATCACACTCTTGTGGACATTGCGCGGCAGAATGATCTTATCGCCGGCGTGGCAGACGGAAAGCACCATGCTCTGCACCGCCGAGGTCGTACCGCCGACCATAAAAAAGGCGTGCGACGCGCCGAAAGCCTCCGCCGCCAGCTGCTCCGCCTCCTTGATCACGGAGACCGGCTGGCAGAGATTGTCCAGCGGCTTCATGGAATTCACATCAATGCCGACACATTTTTCTCCCAGGAAATCCACCAGATCCGGATTTCCCCGCCCCCTTTTGTGCCCCGGGACGTCAAAGGGGACGACTCTTCTTCTCTTTAAGCGCTCCAGGGCCTCATAAATCGGCGCGCGCGTCTGCAATAATGACTGCATGGCTTTTCCTCTGTGTTTTCGTAATTTTGCAAATCGAACAGGAGCGTTGAACCATCCTGTTCGCGTAGAATAGTTTCATTATACTTATTCCATATAAAAAATCAATCCCTGTTTTTGCTTTTTGCCGGAGGAACGAAATTTTCCAGTAGTCGTTAATGTTTTTTTTCACTTGACATTGTTTCCCATTTTGTCTATGATAATTACGAAAAAAGATTCCGTCTGCAAGTAACTCAGCATGACGGTATCTTTGCGTGTATGCGGATTTTCGCAGAAATCAAAACACTATATAATAATGAAAGGAGATTCCCATCCCATGATTCGTACGCTTGCGAAACAGGTAAAGGAATACCGGAATGCTTCGATCGTGACGCCTCTTTTTATGTTCCTGGAGGTGATCATGGAGACACTGATTCCGTTTCTGATGGCCTCAATCATCGACGACGGCGTGAACGCGGGCGACATCGCGCACATTTACAGAATCGGCGGTCTGATGGTCGTCTGTGCGCTGATCGGTCTGGCCGGCGGTATGCTGGGCGGGCGGTTCGGGGCGAAGGCCTCGGCCGGTCTGGCGAAAAACCTGCGTGCCGAAATGTTCAGCCACATCCAGTCCTTTTCCTTTGCCAACATTGACAAATTCAGCCCGGCAGGACTGGTGACCCGTCTGACGACGGACGTGACCAACATCCAGAATGCCTATCAGATGATTCTGAAAATGCTGATGCGGGCGCCGGCCAGTATCATCTGCGCGCTTGTCATGGCGTTTATGATTAACGCGAGGCTGGCCTCGATCTATCTGATCGCGGCTCTGCTTCTTGGCACGGCTCTTATTTTCCTGGTCATCCACACGACCAAGTATTTCCAGCAGGTCTTCCCGAAGTACGACGACCTGAATGCCTCGATTGAGGAAAATGTCTCCGCGATCCGCGTGGTAAAAGCCTATGTCCGCGAGGATTATGAGACAAAAAAGCTGAATAAGGCCAGTGAAAATATTTACCGGCTGTTCGTGAAGGCGGAGCACAATGTCATCATCAACGCCCCGCTGATGCAGCTGACTGTATACTGCTGCATCATCCTGATCAGCTGGATCGGCGCGAAAATGATCGTGGCGAGCACGCTGACGACCGGCGAGCTGATGAGCCTTCTGACCTACTGCATGAACATCCTCTCCAGCCTGATGATGCTCTCGATGATCTTTGTTATGGTCTCAATGAGCGTGGCCAGTGCCCGGCGTATCTGCGAGGTGCTGGACGAGGAGCCGGATCTGACGAACCCGGAGCGCCCGGTTCCGGAAGTGACGGACGGCAGCATCCGGTTTGAAAATGTTTCCTTTTCCTATCATAAAGACAGCAAGGAGTATGTGCTCGCGGATATCAATCTCGACATACACGCCGGTGAGACCATCGGTATCATCGGCGGCACCGGCAGCGCGAAGACCAGCCTGGTCAACCTGATCAGCCGTCTTTACGACGTGTCAGAGGGCTCTGTAAAGGTCGGCGGCCGGGACGTCCGGGAATACGATATGGAGGCGCTCCGCAACCAGGTGGCCGTCGTGCTCCAGAAAAACGTCCTGTTTTCGGGCACGATCTACGAAAACCTGCGTTGGGGCAACAAGGACGCTACGGATGAGGAATGTCAGGAGGCCTGCCGTCTCGCGTGCGCGGATGATTTTATCCGGGCATTTCCGGACGGCTACAATACTCATATTGAGCAAGGCGGCTCGAACGTGTCCGGCGGCCAGAAGCAGAGGCTGTGCATCGCCCGTGCTCTTCTGAAAAATCCGAAAATCCTGATCCTCGACGACAGCACCAGCGCCGTGGACACCGCGACAGACGCGAAGATCCGCCGCGCGTTCCGGGAGGATATCCCGGACACGACCAAGCTGATCATCGCGCAGCGCATCTCCAGTGTGCAGGACGCGGACCGGATCATTGTCATGGACGAGGGCCGGATCAACGGCTTTGGCACTCACGACGAACTGCTCGCTTCGAATGAGATCTACCGCGAGGTATACGAGTCTCAGACGAGCGGCGGCGGCGATTTTGATGAAAAGGCAGGTGACTGATTATGCCAGGACCAGGACCAGGCGGAAGACCTCCGCGCGGAGTAAAACCAAATGTACAGAATCCCGGAAAGCTGCTGATGAGGCTGATGGGCTATATTTTCCGCGATTACAAGTTCCACTGCATCATCGTATTTGTGCTGATCTGCTGCAGCGTGCTGGCCAACGTGCAGGGAACACTTTTTATGAAAAACCTGATTGACGATTACATCACACCGTTTTTGCTGACGGACAATCCGGATTTCGGGCCGCTCGCCCGCGCGATCGGAAGGGTCGCCTGCTTTTACGCGCTCGGCGTTGTCTCTGTCTACCTCTATAACCGCATTATGGTGACCGTAACACAGGGTACGCTCAAGCATCTGCGGGACGATCTGTTCTCCCACATGGAGACGCTCCCAATCAAATATTTTGATACGCACGCGCACGGCGACATCATGTCGGTCTACACGAACGATATCGATACCCTGCGCCAGATGATCAGCCAGAGCATCCCGCAGATCATCAACGCTGCTTTTACCGTTGTCAGCGTATTTATCAGCATGCTGTTCCTAAGTATTCCGCTGACGGGTGTGACGCTCGTGATGGTGTGCGTCATGCTCTTCTGCACCAGCAAGGCGACCGGACTGAGTGGTAAATATTTCGTGGAACAGCAGAAAAATCTCGGCAAAGTGAACGGCTATATTGAAGAGATGATGAAGGGTCAGAAGGTCGTCAAGGTCTTCTGCCACGAAAATGAATGCGTGGAGGATTTCACGAAGCTGAATGAAGCGCTCTGCGTCAGCGCGGACCGGGCAAATACGTATTCGAGTATTTTAGGCCCGATCAACGCCCAGCTCGGCAATGTCAGCTACGTACTCTGCGCGATTGTCGGCGGCATTCTCGCGCTGAACGGCGTCGGTGGGTTTACCCTCGGCGGTCTCGCAAGCTTTCTGACCTTCAATAAGAGCTTCAGCCAGCCGATCAACCAGGTCAGCCAGCAGCTGAACTCGATCGTCATGGCGCTGGCCGGCGCGGACCGTATTTTCCGCCTCATGGACGAGGAGCCGGAGGCCGACAACGGCTACGTGACACTGGTACACGCAAAGGAGGTCGACGGAAAGCTGACCGAATCCGAAACCAGGACGGGCCAGTGGGCCTGGAAGCACACGCATCAGGCGGACGGCTCTGTCGATTACAAGGAGCTGACCGGCGACATTGTTTTTGACGGCGTGGACTTCGGCTACACCGATGAAAAAATTGTGCTTCACGATATCAAGCTCTACGCGACGCCGGGCCAGAAGATCGCCTTCGTTGGCTCCACCGGCGCCGGCAAGACGACGATCACCAACCTGATTAACCGATTCTACGACATCCAGGACGGCAAAATCCGCTACGACGGCATCAATGTCAACAAGATCAAAAAAGCCGACCTGCGCCGCTCGCTCGGCATCGTGCTGCAGGATACGCACCTGTTTACCGGCACCGTCAGGGAAAATATCCGCTTCGGTAAGCTGGACGCCACCGACGAGGAAATCGTGGCGGCTGCGAAGCTGGCCAACGCGGACGGCTTTATCCGTCGTCTCCCGCAGGGCTATGACACCATGCTGACCGGCGACGGTGCGAACCTGAGCCAGGGCCAGCGCCAGCTGCTCGCGATCGCCCGCGCGGCCATCGCGGATCCGCCGGTGCTGATCCTCGACGAGGCGACAAGCTCCATTGATACCCGTACCGAGCGCATCGT
>JAJQBS010000088.1 GCA_021203145.1 Lachnospiraceae bacterium
CATTTGCACCAGGCAAGGAATCGTGGTAAAAAATGTTCGTGAAACAACCCTGGGAAAGATAAATCTACACTTGCGCATGGACGGCTGCAAATGTATAATATAACTTACAAGAAGAAAAGCGTGCTTGCGTGCTTTTCTTGATAAGTTAACGACAGAATCGTCAGATCGTGGTATGTTATCAGACATCGCCGAGAGGAGGTTACTGCTCATGGGAGTCTATTTAAATCCAGGGAACAGAGGATTCCGGACAATTTTAAATGGAACCTACGTTGATAAAACCGGACTGATTGATTTCGTAAACCGGACGATCAATACTCCTCAGAAATTGACCAGCTTCAGCCGCCCGCGCCGATTTGGAAAGTCATTTGCGGCGAAGATGCTATGTGCCTATTATGATAAGAGCTGTGATTCACGTTCTCTGTTTGAGGGACTGGAAATATCGAAGAAGGATTCCTTTGAGAGATATCTTAATAAGTACGATGTGATTTATCTGGATATCACCCGGTTTATTTCAACAGCAGTATCTGTAAAAGATGTTGTGGATAATATTCAGAAAAATGTGATAGAGGAACTCAGAGAAAAATATCCATCTTATATCAAAGAGCAGGAGAATGTATTAGCAGATGCGCTTTTTGCAGTCAGCCATAAAACTGGTAACCAATTTATTTTTATCATAGATGAATGTGATGCACTATTCAGAGAAGCAAAAGACGATATCGCACTTCAAAAAGAGTATATTCAACTTTTACGAGGACTTTTTAAGGGCGGGACAGCGACGGATGAAACGATCGCGGCTGCTTATATGACTGGCATTTTGCCTACCAAGAAGTATGGAACAGAATCGGCTTTGACGGATTTCAGGGAATATTCCATGGTAACGCCTAAAAGGCTTGCAGAATACATTGGTTTTACAGAAGACGAAGTGAAGCATCTTTGTGATGAGCATCAAATGGATTTTGATGAAATGCAGTCCTGGTATGACGGATATTCGTTTAGCCGTGTGCAGCATGTCTACAGTCCTAATTCTGTAATGAATGCCATACAGGAAGAGGAAATACAAAATTACTGGCCTCAGACAGAATCCTTCGAAAGCCTGAAAAAGTATATTGAAATAAACCGTGATGGATTAAAAGACGCGATCGTCTTAATGTTGGGCGGACAGCGTGTTCATGTAGATATTAACACGTTCCAGAATGATATCACATCTTTTGAAAGCAAGGACGATGTCCTGACATTATTAATCCACCTGGGATATCTGGCTTATGACCAGAAGAAAAAAGAGGCATATATACCAAATCAGGAAGTGGCGGAGGCTTTTCGTTCCGCTGTGAAAGGTGGAAGATGGAAGCCGGTGGAACAGGCAATAAACAATGCTGAGGAGCTTCTGGATGCCACACTCCGCCAGAAGAGCAATACTGTGGCACAGGCACTTGAAAAGGTGCATGAAGAATGCAGCTCAGTATTGACCTATAACGATGAAAATTCCCTTGCCTGCGCCATTTATATCGCATATTACACGGCAAAGAATTATTATAAAGTAATCAGGGAACTGCCAACCGGCAAGGGCTTTGCAGATTATGCATTTCTTCCCGGAAGGGATACAGATAAGCCCGCAATGATCGTCGAGCTTAAGTACAATAAGGATGCCGACACCGCGATCCGCCAGATACACGAAAACCGCTATGGCGGAGATTTAAAGAAATACTTTGGCAATCTGCTTCTGGTGGGAATCAATTACGACAAAGACGCAAAAGGAGCGAATGCGAAGAAGCATAGCTGCGTGATTGAAAAGGTGTGACTGGTAAGAACGGAAACTGCGGATAACGATACAGGAAAATTAGAATCGACTGCGACAGACTTTTGCGTAGGCCACTCGAAACTTGACGAGGAAATGTGTGTTTTTTCTGATACTGCCGTGCAGGCGGCATACTCTTATTTGAAGAGTAATATTGATCAGTATCATTCCGGCATGGGGATTTCTGAGATTGCAAAGGCTCATGACCGCACGAATGGAACGATAGCGCCAGTCTCAGACGGACAACTTTCCATCTGGGGCTGTTAAAAATCGAAAATCGCTGAAAACGCCAATAGACAACAGCGCTTACGAATCAGATATTGCTGCGACAGAATCTGCCGAAACAATAAGCCCGGCTGATATTCCGGATTATTCGGGAACGCCCTGTGTGGTGATTAATGATAACATTCCATTTTTTGATGAAACTGATCTGACTACGACATCCTATGGATTTTACAGCGAGATGGATTCTCTGGGACGATGCGGCGTTGCTGTTGCCAACATAGGAAGAGAAAAAACCTGTCAAATTACCGAATGGAATCAGCGGAAGAACACTTGAAAGCATCAAAACTTCTAGTGGACGCAGGGCTTTTAAAGGACTCCATTGGACGGTCTTATTACGCCATGTTCGCGGCAACGAGGGCATTGCTTGCGTTGGAGGGATTTGTCCAGTAAATTTTCCGGTTTTTAGACGGCTACGATGACCACCTGTGAGAACAGAGTGGTCATTTTTAAGTGTGAAGGTATGGGGCTTGTTTCACAAAAACGCTCCGAGGAGGACGAGCGAAATTTGATCGTCACCATTACAGAGCAGGGCATGCATCTGCACGAGGGGGGGGGGAGATGATCTGGAAAACGCTGGGAGCATCGATTTTATAAAAATTTTAGATTTATAGGATTTTGTTTAGATGAGAATCCACAGGTATTATGATATACTTACCGGGAGAGAAAACGGGCGGCAGGGTTTCCGGCTACAGGAGTCAGGGTGAAGGGATGAAATTAAGGACGAGGCTGGTCATAGCCTTTCTGATTATTATGATGGTGCCGTTTCTGATGTTCGGCATCGTTATATTGAGCTTTACAAGATACCGGGGTGCGGTGGAAAATAATTATGGCGTATCCATCACGATTGATAACATTGCCGACACGATGCAGATTATCAGCAGCTCGACGCAGGAGATATTTACCCAGCTGCAGGAGCAGGCGGAAGAGGACGCGGAAGTTTTTCTGGATGAGTCCTACCTGGATGAGGTGAATGAGGAACTGGTCGAGCGGTATTCGTATCTGATTGTGCGTGTGGGTGAGGAGCTGTATTATAATGGCGCGACGGAGGATGACGATACATCAATGCTTTTAGAAAATCTGCCCTCCTTCCGGGAGGCGGGTGATGTTTCGGATGTCAGCACTTATATCGGAGAGGATACGCGTGCGTTTGTGCGGCAGCTGGACGTCGCGTTTGAGGACGGTTCTGAGGGCAGCATTTTTATCATTTCATCCGCCGCGAGGATTATAAAACAGACGCGGCTGCTGATTCAGGATCTGCTGATTGCGGTGGCTGTCATTTTGATTTTTACCGCACTTGTTATGATCATCTGGATTTATACGGGGGTCAATGTCCCATTGAAAAAGCTCAGTGAGGCGATCCATCGGATCAAGGAGAAGGACTTTGACTTTGAAATTGAGGTAAGGGGGAACGATGAGATCAGCATGCTGTGCCGGGATTTTGACGATATGCGCCGGCAGCTGAAGATGCAGGAGGAGGAGAAGGAGAGCTTCGACCGCCAGAGCAAGGAGCTGATCAGCAATATTTCGCATGACCTGAAGACGCCGATCACGGCTGTGAAGGGCTATGTGGAGGGAATCATGGATGGCGTCGCGGACACGCCGGAGAAGATGAACCGGTATATCCGCACGATTTACATTAAGGCGAATGATATGGATCGTCTGATCAATGAGCTGACCTTTTACTCCAAGATTGATACAAACCGTATTCCTTATAATTTTAACAAGATTGATGCGGTGGAGTATTTTGACGACTGCGCGGAGGAGGTAGGCCTGGAGATGCACGAGCGGGAGATCCATTTTTCCTATATCAATAACATAGAACCCGGTACGCTCGTCATCGCGGATGCGGAGCAGCTGAAGCGGGTGGTCAACAATATCATCGGCAATTCGATCAAATATATGGACAAGCCGAGAAAGGAAGTGCAGCTGCGAGTATTTGACGCCGGGGATTTTGTGCAGGCTGAGATGGAGGATAATGGCAAGGGCATCGAGAATAAGGATCTTGTGAATATTTTCGACCGTTTTTACCGCACGGACCAGTCACGAAATTCCGCGCAGGGCGGCAGCGGAATCGGCCTTTCGATTGTGCGGAAAATAATTGAGGATCATGGCGGACGAATCTGGGCGACCAGCAAGGTCGGAGAAGGAACCACGATGCACTTTCTCATTCGAAAATATATGATCGGCAGTTCCACATAGCAGCAGAAGCAGCAGACTGGAAGAATATGTCCCGGCGCGTCAGGCTCCAGACTTCTGACTCTGGTTTGTCCGGGCCAGGGACAATAAAATTACAATATAAAGATACAATACAGACGCACAGGGGGAAAACGTATGAGCAAAATATTGATCGTAGAAGACGAGGGCGCGATCGCTGATCTGGAAAAGGATTACCTGGAGCTGTCCGGGTTTGAGGTAGAGATTGAAAACTCCGGGGAAACGGGACTGAAGCGTTCCCTGGAGGAGGAGTTTGACCTGATTATCCTGGATCTGATGCTGCCGGAGATCGACGGATTCGAGATTTGCCGGCAGATTCGCGAGAAAAAGAATCTACCTATTATAATGGTATCCGCAAAGAAGGACGACATAGATAAAATCCGCGGCCTGGGCCTGGGCGCCGACGACTATATGACCAAGCCGTTCAGCCCGAGCGAGCTGGTCGCGCGTGTCAAGGCACATCTTGCGCGGTACGAGCATCTGGTGAACAGCAGTATCCAGGAGAATGATATTGTGGAGATCCGCGGCATCAAAATCGACAAAACCGCCCGCCGCGTGTGGGTCAACGGCGAAGAGAAAAACTTTACGACCAAGGAATTTGACCTGCTTACCTTCCTCACTCAGAACCCGAATCACGTCTTCACCAAGGAGGAGCTCTTCCGCGAGATCTGGGATATGGAGTCCATCGGGGACATTGCGACTGTGACTGTGCACATCAAGAAAATCCGTGAAAAGATCGAGAAGCAGTCCTCCAAGCCTGAGTATATCGAAACCATCTGGGGCGTCGGCTATCGGTTTAAGATGTGAGAATACAAAAAATGCGAAGCACGGAGAAACCCTGTGGTATCATCACATCTTAATGAGGATCGGACGAGAGGAATGGAATTCTTAATTTTGTATGAGGACAGAGATCTCATTGTCTGCCACAAGCCGGCCGGCATTCCGGTGCAGAGTGCGTCGGTGCGTGAAAAGGACATGGTCAGTATATTAAAGAATCACCTGTCGGAAAGCTCTTTCACCACGAAGTCTGATTTTGCTCATAGCCATCAGGAATTCTCCGACTACGTCGGCAATCCTTATGGCATACTGCGCAGGCAGACAGGAGTCGATGGCACCCCCTGCCTGTATGTAGTCCATCGCCTGGATCAGCCGGTGGAGGGTGTACTTGTATTTGCAAAGACAAAGCGCGCAGCTGCGGATCTGAGCCGTCAGATTACTGATGGCAGTATGAAAAAGACGTATTGGGCAGTGGTGGAGACATTACCGAATGTGGAGAATGCGGAATCTCCAGATGTGGAATCACCGGATGTGAAAACACTGCATGCGAAATCAGAAGAACGGGCAGATCAGAATGGTCAGCAGGGATCGGGCGAATGGCATACGCTGATAGATTATCTGGTAAAGGATGGGAGAAATAACACTTCTCGTATTTCAGAGCAAAAAGACAAGTCAGCTAAGCGTGCCGAGCTTCAATATCGGATTTTAAAAGAGTGGACAGTGGAAAATAGTTCGGAGCTGCAGGAAAATCGAGCAGAAAGCGTATCAAAGATATCCGATGCTTCTGCACAAAAAACTTCTGCACGAAAAACTTCTGCACAAAAAATCCTGGCTCTTGTCGAAATTATTCTGAAGACCGGACGCCATCATCAGATCAGGGCTCAGATGGCGCATGCCGGGATGCCGCTTGTTGGAGATCGAAAATACAATCCGCAGTGCAACAGGCAGAATAATCGGCAGACCTCTCTTGCCCTGTGTGCGGTGTCTCTTACCTTCCGGCATCCGGCGACGAAAAAGATGGAGACATTTACGATCCGGCCGAGCGCGGAGATTTTTGGCTGTGGTGTTTGATTTTATAAATATAATTTTTACTTTCAGGCATACTATCTTCTGGAACTGTGGGAGCATTCAACTGGAGGCCTGGTATGTCGGAATGGAAAAAAGTGCTGTATCTATCGGGAATCACGCTGGCAGTGTATTTGCTGTTTAAATACCTTCTGCTTTACGTGATTCCCTTTTTGATTGCGTACCTGGTGGTGCGCGGACTGAATCCCATTACAGAGAAAATCCGCAGACGGCTCGTCTGGAAGAAGGAAGTGCTTGTTTCCATCCTGCTGATGGCGCTTTTGGCTCTCTGCTGCTATCTGATCTATGTGTTTTATGGTCTGCTGGTTGGCCAGATTCGCCGGATTGCGCTACATTTTGATGAATATTACGGCTGTGTCTGCGTGTTCATTGATCGCTGCTGCCTGGTGGCGGAGGATAATTTTGGCGTTGAAGTGGAGACCGTGAAGGAATTGATTTATTCCGGAATTGAGACGGCTACAGACCAGATCCGGGTCTATCTCGTACCCGGGGTTTTTCATTATTCAGTAAAGTATCTGAAAAAGTTCTCGAACGCTGCCCTGTTTGTGCTGATGCTGTTTATTTCAGTCGTGCTGCTTGCGAAGGATTATGACGAAATCAGAGAAAAGCTGCAAAAATACCAGATTTATCAGCATCTGCACAATATCACGGAGCGGATGGGGAAATGCGGAGGGATGTACTTAAAAGCGCAGGCCATGATTATCGGCGTCATCATGGTATTGTGTACGCTGGGACTGTGGCTGCTCGGAAATCCTTATTTTCTGCTGTTGGGCATCGTGGTCAGCCTGCTGGACGTCCTGCCGTTTATCGGCACAGGGACGGTGTTGGTTCCGATGGCGGTCGTTTTTATTTTCCAGAAAAAATACCGGCTTTCTCTTGGATATCTGGGACTTTTTGTGCTGACCTATATCGTGCGGGAATTTCTGGAGCCGAAGCTGATCGGGCAGAAGCTGGGCATTTATCCGATTGTGATGGTCATTGCTGTCTATGTGGGGCTGTATCTGTTCGGCGCGGCCGGAGTCGCCCTCGGACCGGCCGCGCTGCTGCTGATTATGGAGATCTGGGAAGAGGTTAAGCCGGAGTGAGGAATATTCTGTAAAAATGAGTTTATTACAAAGCATATATGGAAAAATTAATAAATTGAAGGTGGCAGCCATCTTTTATCTATGCTATAGTAGGGCGCAGGTAATGACCGGCGCGAAGCAGAGATGCGATTTTAATTGGCTGGATGCCATTGCGGGCCATACCTGTAGAGGCAGAAACCGTGTAAATCTGACCGGAGTGAAATCAGTAACGATTTCTGACAACTCATAGAGCATCAAGGAGAGATCATGGAATCCAAAATAAATGAAAAGCTATCGGAGATCCTGACAGGGATAATTCTGTCCGGCGTGATGATTCAGATCCTCTTTTTTGCCGCCTCATACTTTTACAGACCGTTCTGGAGCAGCCGGGTTTCTTTTTCTGTCGGTCTGTGGATTGGCGTGGCGGTCGCAGCAGCACTGTCGATTCATATGTATCGGTCGATTGACCGTGCACTTGAAATGGAGCCGGACGCAGGGGAGCGGTACATGCGCCGGGTCTATCTGATTCGGATCATTGTCATCGTGGCGATGGCAGCAGTCATCTGGTATACAAAAATCGCGTCCGTGATGGCTGCTTTTCTGGGCGTGTTCTGCATTATTTTCGGCGGCTGGCTGCAGCCGCTGCTACATAAGATCGTGTCGCGCGGGGAAGACTGCTGAGAAGGCGAGGGAATTCCTGCCCCGCCTGAAGCGTGAGCCGACTGTACAGAGCGGTTCTACAGCTTCTTCCTCATCATCTCAATATTCGTGCAGTACTGCAGCGCGGTCTCCGAAGTGATTTTTCCGGATTTGTACAATTGAAGCAGGCTGTTGTCCATGGAAATCATGTCTTCCTTTGCGGAAGTGTAGATCACGCCTTCGATCTGATGCACCTTGTTGTCGCGGATCATGTTGCTGATCGCGGGGGTCATGATCATGATCTCAAAGGCCGGCACCAGACTGCCGTCCTTCGTCGGCACGAGCTGCTGCGAGACGACGGCGCGCAGTACCATGGAGAGCTGGATTGCGATCTGCCGCTGCTGGGACGGTTCGAATACATCAATGATCCGGCTGATGGTATTGGCCGCGCCGATGGTGTGCAGGCTGGAGAGGACGAGGTGGCCGGTCTCCGCCGCAGTCATGGCGGTCTGGATTGTCTCAAAGTCGCGCATTTCGCCGAGCAGGATGACGTCCGGGCTTTGGCGCAGGGAGGCACGCAGCGCCTTGAGATAGCTGTCAGAGTCCGACGAGATCTCACGCTGGCTGACAATGCTCTCCCTGTGGCGGTGTAAAAATTCGATCGGGTCTTCGAGCGTGATAATGTGACCTGCCCGCGTGGAGTTGATGCGGTGCACAAGGCAGGCAAGGGTGGTAGATTTTCCGCTTCCGGCAGGTCCTGTGACCAGAATCAGCCCTTTTGTCGCGTTTGCAAGGGAGAGGACAATGGGAGGAATCCCAAGGTCATCCGGGTCTGGCAGTTCAAACGAAATGATACGGATCACTGCCGCGAGGGAACCGCGCTGCCTGTAGGTGCTGACGCGAAAGCGGGAGAGACCGGGTACGGCGAAGGAGAAATCATCATCCCCACTGGCCAGGAAGGAGTCGATCGACCGCCCCTGTGCCAGTTTATAGATATCCCGGATCAGCAGCTCCGTGTCCGCGGGCATCAGGCGGTCACCGATGCGGTGCAGGGTGCCGCTTACCTTATAGGTGGCCGGGAGACCGGCTACAATAAACACGTCAGAGGCGCCGGCCTCAACGGCAGATTTTAAAAATGAAGTCAGATCAATGCTCATCGAAACAGATACCTCCTTAATCCGCATTGCTCCGGTACAGGTTCTGGCTGGTGTCGGCAGACCAGTCCTGACTGGAGACCACCTCCTGGCAGACGATGCGGTACAGAGTGTCTGAGCCGGATTCCGGCCAGGTGACGGACAGCTCCATATGCAGATACTGATCATCTGCCATGGATACATCGTAAGAGAGCGTGCCGGAAGCTTCTGAATCTTCCGCTTCCGCGGCTGTTTCTGTATCGCTGTTCTGTGTGCTCCATTC
Source organism: Lachnospiraceae bacterium (assembly GCA_021203145.1). GTDB lineage: Bacteria > Bacillota > Clostridia > Lachnospirales > Lachnospiraceae > Choladousia. The sequence continues at coordinate 9,277 of JAJQBS010000088.1, forward strand.
CAGATCGACACCGGCGACAGAGAGCGCGGCACAGGCCGCAAAATAGGTCTGCGCCGGGTCTGTGGCGTCCTGCGCTTCCTGGAATGCGGCCGCGAGCTGCGTGTCAATCTCAGAGAGAATCTTATTTGCCTCTGTGACCGCAGCGTAGTATTCCGTGGTGCGGTCGGCGGCTTTCTGGCTCAGCTTCTCGTCCGCAGTCGCGCCGGAGAGCGAGAGCAGAGAGAACGTGATCAGGCAGAGGGAGAGAAAAATCAGCAGCATCAGGGAGATGCCGGCAGTTCTTTTCATGAAAGCGCCTCCTCTCTGGTAAGTGCCTGATGGTACGTCACAGACAGTTCATAGATCGTCTCACCGGTTTGATCAGTACAGGAAATGCTTATTGCCTGATCATGTCGGTCTGTATTTGTATCCAACTGAACAGAAAGTGTATAGCAGACGGCTTCACTTCCGGCGTCGCAAACCGCGAAGTCATTATCCCAGGTAATCTGATAGCTTCTGGTCAGACCCTCGTCTGCCGATGAAATAAGAACTGCTTCCGGAAAATAGTCGTCGATCACTTCACCGGCTTCGAGGACTTCTGCAATCGAGGCAGCCGTGGTTTGTGCGTGTGCGAGCGCATCAGCATTCTGCGTGACTTTGTAGGCGGCTGCAAAGACACGCAGACAGGCCGTGCTGATGATCAGAAAGAAAAACAGCACGATCAGAAATTCAATAAAAAATAAATGGGATCTGCCCGGGGCCTGCCTGTCCAAATTCATTCGCTCCTCGTGTGGTTTACCTTGCTTATATTATCATGCGCGGCAGAAACTTGCAACAGAAAAGGCATATGAGAAATGGTGTAAGGAAAACAATGGAGCCGGAGGCCGCTGAGAGCTATATGCGCCGGGTCTACAGCATACGGGCAATTGTGATTATGGTGATGGCAGCCGTGATCTGGTATACGAAGGTCGGATATTATTTGAAAAATAAAGCTATTAAAATAAATCCAGGAGGGAACGCAGCTAAATGATGAAAAATAACGATTTTGTAGCATAATCAGAAAATAAAAACAACGATTCTGATGGAAATGGCTATTTTAAAAATAACGATTTTGAGAAAATATGGTGTTTTAAAAATAACGATTTTGAAAGAATCCTCCGGCCAGGCAGGCCATAAAATCGTTGGTCAGAGATCATCGGTATGATTATATTGAAACAGGCTCTCTGATATCCATTAAGCGCAACGTCAAAAATATTCTGATACCAAGTGAAGAGCGAAGACTCGTCATGTATCCGATGGATTATGAGGAATTTCTCTGGGCCAGGGGAGACAATACGACGACAGGGCTGATAAAAAAAGTGTTTGATTCCGGGAAGTCTCTCGGAGATGAGATGAATCGGAAGCTTATGCGGGATTTTCGGCTTTATATGCTGGTGGGCGGAATGCCTCAGGCGGTGGATGAGTATCTGAGAACAAATAATTTCCGGAAAACAGATCTTGTAAAGCGTGATATTTTAAAATTATATCAGGATGATTTTATGAAAATTGATCCGACAGGAAAAGCGTCACTTTTGTTTCAGGCAATCCCGGCTCAGCTGAACAAAAATGCTTCCCGTTACCAGGTGTCGGGCGTACTGGCCAATGAGAGGGCAGAGTCAGTGCTGGAACTGATTTCTCAGATGAAAGAATCCAGGACTGTGCTTGTATCATATTATGCCAACGACCCGAATGCCGGAATGTCCGGAAGCCGGAACCTTACCCGTTTTAAAATGTTCCTTGCGGATACAGGTCTGTTTACGACATTGATGTTTCAGGACAGAGATTTTACTGAAAATGTGATCTATGACAGGCTGCTGAATGACCGATCTGGCCTGAATCTGGGATATCTGTATGAAAATGCAGTCGCTCAGATACTTGCAGCCAATGGAAATGAGCTGTTTTATTATACATTTCCCAACGAAGCGACACGCCATAACTATGAGATTGACTTTCTGTTGTCCAGGAAAAATAAAATATGCCCGATTGAAGTGAAATCGTCGGGATATAAGACGCATGCTTCGCTGGACGCGTTTTCTGAAAAATATTCGGAAAGAATACTGCGGAAATATCTGGTATACACAAAGGATTACAGAAAAGATAAGGATATTTTCTGCTTGCCGGTTTATATGCTGCAGTTTTTATAAGAAATCTCGTAACAGTAAAGGTACTGAGTAGTTACACAGGGAATTTTGGCAGGATCCTCCATACATTGTGTAATGCTCCGCTCCCTTCAGGAATCTTCAAACAGGATTGAGGTTTACCGTTCGCCTGGATTTTTGACCGTTTGCGTATTGCCTATTGATTTTTGGAAATTAAAAGCTATAATCAAAACGAATGTGACATCGTTGCCGGTGATTTTGATCATGAGAATTTGTGTTATCAGCCTGGAAGGAGAAGCATCATGCATTTTTGGAAAACAGGAATTCTCGAATGAAAATGCTGACGAACTGCTATGATAAAAACATACTTAACAGAAGAGACAGACAGGAGGAAAAAGATGAGACAAAAGGGGATACCGAAAAAACTATTGAGTATGCTGCTCGTTTTCGTTATGGTGACGGCAATGTTATCTCAGGCGATGCAGACCTCTCAGGTTGCCTGCGCTGCGGACGTAGAAGCAGGTGAAACACAGGTATTGGAAGCAGAGGCTGGTGAAACCGAAACGGGTGAAACCAAAACGAGTGAAACCAAAACGGATGAAACCGAAACGAGTGAGTCTGAGACAGGTGAATCTGGAACGGATCAATCAGAAACGAATGAATCTGAAACGGATGAATCCGTGACGAATGAGTCTGAGACAGGTGAATCTGGAACGGATCAATCAGAAACGAATGAATCTGAAACGGATGAATCCGTGACGAATGAGTCTGAGACAGATGCATCTGGAACGGATGAATCAGAAACGGGTGAATCTGAGACGAATGAGTCTGAGATCAGTAAGTCTGAGACAAGTGAAGAGACTGTGTCAGATTCAAATTCCGCCGACGGGGGGGGTGTCTGATCAGGCAGAAGAAGAACTCTCTACGCAGGCCGAAGCGGACGAGGACGAAGGCGACGCAGCAGTACAGGTGGCAGCTGCATCTGAAGAGAAGCTGTCCTTGCTGAGCGCCACGCCTTCCCTCACGGCGACCGAAGGAACGGCGCTGACCGCTAACGTGGGAAGCCTCAGCTCGGGGAGCTATTATCTGGCTGATGGTGTCACACTGACGACAGACATTACCATTGCTTCCGGCGCAACCGTGACCATCGACCTGAACGGCCAAACCTTGACCGGAACGGGCAATGGTTCTGTCATCACTGTGAATGGTACTCTGACGCTGACGGACAGCAGTACAGAGGGTACCGGTGTTGTTACAGGAGGCTCGGCCAGCTACGGCGGCGGTGTGTATGTCGAATCCAACGGTACTTTTGAAATGAGCGGTGGCACGATTTCAGGCAACACGGCCAGCAGTAACGGCGGCGGCGTGTATGTCAACGGCGGCACCTTTACCATGACCGGCGGCACAATTTCGGGC
>JAJQBS010000026.1 GCA_021203145.1 Lachnospiraceae bacterium
GTACAAAATACTCCACTACATCGTCCGCGTACGGGCGGTAGCCCAGGATGTTCTGTCCACGGAACAGCATCTGCAGCTTCGTGTTCTTAAACCCGTCGCGCAGCTTGCGCAGTCTGTCCCACGGGTCTTCCTTCAGGAAACGCAGCGACGCGTCAAATGTCGCTCCGCCCCAGCACTCTACCGAATTGTAGCCGACCTTGTCCAGCTTTTCGACGATCGGAAGCATCTGCTCGGTCGACATTCTCGTCGCGATCAGGGACTGATGCGCGTCACGAAGAATCGTCTCCGTAATTTTGATCGGCTTTGCAGCCGGCTCTGATTTATTTGGATTTTTGCTTTTATCAGCCATGTTTCTCCTCCTTCTGTTCTGTTTTCCTGTAATCTATCACACACATCCGGCAGGAGATCTGCCGGAGCTGCCCTCTTACATGTCAGCGATGGATATTCTGTACCGCCGCGTGAGATATCGGCGATCCTGCGTCCGCTGCGAGTCGGCGCTGAATCCTCAACCGGATAACGGGGCTCTGTGAAAAGGCCATGAATTATTTCACACCATAGATTGCCATAAATGTACCGGCAGCTACGGCTGTACCGATGACACCCGCCACATTCGGCCCCATCGCGTGCATCAGCAGGAAGTTCGTCGGATCGGTCTCCGCGCCGACCTTCTGCGATACACGGGCCGCCATCGGCACAGCGGAAACGCCGGCGGAGCCAATCAGTGGGTTGATCTTGCCATGTGTCAGCTTACACATCAGCTTGCCAAGCAGCACACCGGCAGCGGTGCCGATCGCGAACGCAATCAGGCCAAGGACAACGATCTTGATCGTATCCATATTTAAGAATGCTGCCGCGCTGGTAGTCGCTCCTACGGAAGTGCCCAGCAGAATAACGACGATATACATCATAGCGTTGGATGCCGTCTCCTGGAGCTGTTTTACCACGCCGCACTCACGGAACAGGTTGCCGAGCATCAGCATACCCACCAGAGGAGCTGTGGTCGGCAGAAGCAGGCAGACCACGATCGTGATGATGATCGGGAACAATGTCTTCTCCAGCTTGGAAACCGGACGAAGCTGCTGCATCTTAATCTTCCGCTCTTCCTCCGTCGTCAGCGCTTTCATGATCGGCGGCTGAATAATCGGCACGAGGGACATATAGGTGTACGCCGCCACCGCGATGGATCCCATCAGCTCTGTCTGGCCAAGCTTACCTGCCAGGAAAATAGAGGTCGGGCCGTCCGCGCCGCCGATGATGGAAATCGCCGCAGCTGCCTTTCCGTTAAAGCCAAGAAGAATCGCGAAGAAGTATGCGGCATAAATGCCGATCTGCGCCGCGGCGCCGAGCAGAAAGCTGATCGGGTTCGCAATCAGCGGACCGAAATCCGTCATTGCCCCGACGCCCATGAAAATCAGCGACGGCAGAATACTCCATTCATCCAGTGTATAGAAATAATACAGAAGCCCGCCCGCGTGGGATACGCCGGCCGCGTCCACATAAGGCTCTGCCATGATATCCGGATAGATATTTACCAGCAGCATGCCAAACGCGATCGGAACCAGGAGCAGCGGCTCGAAGTCATGTCCAATTGCCAGATACAGGAAAAACAGCGCCACAACGATCATCGCGTAATTGCCGACGGTCAGATTCATAAAAGCGGTCTGCTCCCATAAGTTTGACAATGTACTTATAACATAGGTCATTTTAATTCCTCCCAGTCATACCCTGCCTGGTCATTCTATGCAGGGTTTGTTCTGATTTGCGAAGCAAACCAGGAACGGTACCGCAGGCCACGCCAATAAAATACAGTAAATACGTAAGCCATTTTACTTTGCGCGTGGCTCTCCATTTGTCTTTAGTTCAGGGAAGCCAGAACGTCGCCGTTCTCTACAGCCTGTCCTACCGCTACATCAATACTTGCCACTGTGCCGTCCTGCGGAGCCACGACCGGAATCTCCATCTTCATCGCTTCCAGGATGATGATATTCTGGCCTCTGGTCACAGAATCACCGACCTTCGCTTCCAGGCTTAATACCTTGCCCGGTACAGAAGCAGTCACCTTCACGGAGCCTGCCGCGCCGCCCGCTGCAGGAGCAGCCGCCTTCGGTGCCGGAGCTGCTTTCGGCGCCGGAGCTGCCTTCGGTGCCGCTGCCGGTGCTGCCGCAGTGCCTGCGCCTTCTTCTACTGTCACGTCATATACATTTCCGTTCACTGTAATGGTATAAGTTTTCATGATCTTCCTCCTTAAGTTCAGGCACTGCGCCTTCTGTTATTTACTTTTTTTATAGAACGTACTACATAGGAATCTCCGGTATTCACGCTGATTTCGCCTTCACGGTAAGCTGCGATCGCCGCCGTAATCACCGCGACAAGCTCCAGATCGTCCTCAGGGCTGATGACCTCTTCGGTCTCGTCTTCTACTGGTGCAGAGACTGCTGCCGGCTTCGGTGCCGGCGCCGCTTCTTCTTCTTTCTCTTTCTTTCTCGCCTCGATCATGTCCGGAATAAAGTGAATCTTGCTGATCAGAAGGCTTAAGAACGCCAGCATACAGAAAACGATGCAGATGCCCATGAGTGTATTCATCGCGGCCTTCTGCAGCATAACGCCCATCGTATAATCTACATCCCACGAAAGGCCGGTCAGGCTCATAAGATACTGCCCGTAGGTCGAAGAATAGGTGTACTCATAATCAAGTGTCACCGTCACCGTACCGCCGGTTCCAACGCCCTCGTAATGTGCGATGGCTGTAATCGTGCCGCCGTATCCGTCCGAAGTGGATTCCGCACCGGTAATCTCTGTCACCTCTACATAATCGCCAAGCTCAGACTTTACAGTGTTCCAGTTATACGCGATCAGGGCGGTCACCTCATCCTCGCTCTCCATATAGGAATCCACCTGCTCGTCCGTCCATGCGTCGATCTGCACCAGGTAATTGTCAATCAGCTGCGCATAATATTCCTCAGCTGTCATCGACTCTTCCTCGGTCTCATCCTCCGCTGCTTCCGACGTCTCGTCCTCCGCCGCGTCGGCGTCCTCTTCGGCGGCCCCGGACGTCTCATCCTCTGCCGCGTCGGCGTCCTCTTCGGCGGCCTCTGTCAGATCCTCTTCATCCGCGGATTCCGCCTCTGCTGCCTCATCTTCCGAGTCGTCAGCCGCCTGCTCTGTCACCGCGTCGGTCTCTTCCTCGGCATAAACAGCCACAGAAAGTGAGGAAACAGTAAGCCCCAGTGCCAGCAATAAAGCTTTTAATCTAAGTTTCATCTGTATCACCTCGCTTATACTGTTCCATGTTTTCTGGAAGGACTGTCCTCTCTTTTTGTATACAGCATCTCAAATGCTCCGATCACGTATTTCCTCGTGTCCTGAGCATCAATGATATTGTCCACATATCCTCTCTTCGCCGCTGAAAGTGCGCTCGACTGCAGAGCCGCGTACTCCGCCGCCTTCTCATTGATCACCTTGCCGTCCTCGCCCGCGTACATGATCTTGGAAGCGAGCTGCGCGTCCATCATGCCGATCTGCGCGTCTGTCCAGGCAAAGGTCATATCCGCGCCAATCGCCTTGCTGTTCATCACAACATACGCGCTGCCGAATGCCTTGCCGATAATCACGTTCACCTTTGGCACGGTCGCGTTCGCAAATGCCGCAGTCAGCTTCGCCGCCGCCTTCGCCATCTTCTTCTCCGAGCATTTGCATGCCTTGAAGCCGGTCGCATTCGTCAGGGTCAGCACCGGAATCTCAAACGCGTCACAGAAAGAGACAAACTCTGCCGCCTTCTCTGCTCCGCGCGCACTGATGACACTGTCGAAGGACTGGGCGACCTCGCCCTCTTCATTATAAATCTCCGTGCGGTTCGCCACCGCGCCGACCGTTGATCCGTTGAGACGGAGGAAGCCGGTCACCATATCCGGAGCGTAAGCTGCTTTTAATTCAACAAAAAGATTATTATCTGCGATATTAGAGAGCAAAATAGACGTGTCGCCCACCGCGTTCGCCAGATCCGCGCAGGCGCGGTTCAGCTCGTCGGTACACTCCTCGTAGGAAAGATCATCCTCGTTGTTCGCCGGGAGCATACATACCAGCGTGCGGATATTGCTCAGAATTTCATCCTCAGTGCCAACCAGGTCCACCAGCCCGGTCTCCTCGCTCTGGAACTTTGCCGCTGAGGTGTCACACTTCTCCTTTGTATTGCCCGGAAGCGCATTCGGCGAGTTCACGAAAAGCTCCGCCTTCTCACCTTCCATCAATGTAAAGTCTGCCAGACCCGGGATCAGCGCCATACCGCCTCCGCATCTGCCAAACACAGCCGTAATCTGCGGGATCACTCCCGATGCCTGTGCCTGCTTCTGATAAATCAGGCCAAACGCGTTCAAAGCGTCTGTAGCCTCCTGAAGCCTGAGTCCTGCACTGTCCAGAAGCCCGATCACAGGTGCTCCTGTCTTAATAGCCAGGTCATACAGCCCCGCGATCTTTTTCGCGTGCATCTCTCCAATTGATCCGCCCAGGACGGACGCATCCTGGCTGTACACATACACCAGATGCCCGTCAATCACGCCATAGCCGGTCACAACTCCATCTCCGGGTGTCTCGCTCTGCGGCATGTTGAAATCAGTGCTTCTGGCTGTCACGTGTCCGCCGATCTCCACAAAACTGTTATCGTCAAGCAGAGAAGCGATCCGTCTGCCCGCCTGGTTTTGCTCTGTAAAACTCATGATTCAGCCCTCCATCGCTAAAAAATTGACAGTAAACGACGCACGTCGTTTTACTTATAATTGGTTCCCCGAATACATCCTTTTTATATTATCGTGTTTCGCCAAAAATTGCAAGCCTTTTGTCACACAATATCTTGTAGATTTTTATGCGGAAATGGGTACACTTTTCAGAATATAAGAACAAAAAGTGCCTCAATTATCGGGCGAAAGTTCCACGCGAGGTTTTACGGCGAAGCTTTTAGGACCTGCGATTCGCGGATTAGGCGGTGCAAGATAGATGAGTTATTTTCCGACAAATCCTTTCATCACAGAATCGTCCCGCCCCCCGCGACGAGCTCTCCATCATAAAAAACTACCGCCTGTCCGGGTGTGACAGCGCGGACGGGCTCCTCGAAAATCACCTCCGCCCGGCCGCCGGTGAGCCGGTGTATCGTCGCAGGCACGCCCAAATGGCCATATCGAATTTTCGCCAGGACACGCATGCCGTCCGGAATGTCAGCAAGGCTCATAAAATTCAGGCGGTCGCAGATCAGGCGGTCGCGGAACACCTCCTGCGCCCCGCCGATGACGACCTCGTTCGTCTCCGGGCGGATTTCCGTGACAAACGCCGGATAACCCAGGGCGAGCCGCAGCCCCCTTCTCTGGCCGACCGTATAATGCGTGATGCCTCTGTGCGTGCCAAGAATTTCTCCATCAGCAGTCACAAAATTACCCGGCGGCGGCACCGGACGCATGCTGTTGTTCTCAATAAATCCGGCATAGTCATCATCCGATACAAAACAGATCTCCTGGCTGTCCGGCTTATGCGCAACTGGAAGTCCCATTTCTCCGGCGATCCGGCGGATAGCAGGCTTGTCGTATTCTCCGACCGGCATCAATGTATGAGCCAGCTGCTCCTGCGTCAGATTATAGAGCGCGTAGGTCTGATCCTTCGCGGCGGTCGCGGATCTGCGGATCGCATACCGCCCGTTCGGAAGCTGCTCCACCCGCGCATAATGCCCGGTCGCGATGTAGTCCGCACCGATCTGCAGGCTCCTCTTTAGCAGAGCTTCCCACTTCACATAGCGGTTGCAGGCGATGCAGGGGTTCGGCGTGCGGCCGGACAAATATTCATCCATAAAATAATCAATCACCTTTTCCCGGAATACGTCCCGGAAATTCATCACATAATGCGGGATTCCCAGCACGCCCGCCACCTGCGCGGCGTCCCGGGCGGCGCTCCATCCGCAGCAGCCGCCCTTCTCGCTGACATCCTTTTCGTTCTCCCTGGGCCAGATCTGCATGGTCACACCGATCACGTCATATCCCGCCTCTTTCAGCAGATAAGCGGCCACGGAGGAATCCACGCCGCCGGACATGCCGACGACCACTTTTCCTTTGCTCATACTTTCCTCACTCTGGGTGCAGTCCTTCACCTGATACAGATGCTCCGCATCATACAGACCCCCGGCGCCTGCAGAAATCTTCTTACAGCAGCGGCGGCATATTCCCTGTGTCTGCAGAAATCCTCATACTGTGGCGGCATGCTCCCTGTGTCTGCAGAAATCCTCATACTGTGGCAGCATGCTCCTGGCGTCTGCAAAAATCCTCGTACTGCGGCGACATGCTCCTGAGCCGCTCCACAATTTTCTTTACCGTCTCCACCGTGACATCGATCTCCTCGCGTGTAGTCTCTGCGCTCAGAGTCAGGCGCAGGGAGCCGTGCGCGAGATCATCCGGCAGCCCGATCGCGAGCAGCACATGGGACGGGTCAAGAGAGCCGGTCGTGCAGGCGGAACCGCTGGAGCCACAGATGCCCTCCATATCCAGCATAATCAGAAGTGTCTCTCCCTCGATAAACTGGAAGCTGAAATTTGCGTTGTTCGGGAGCCGTTTTGTCCGATGACCGTTCAGCCTGGCATAGGGAACCTCTCGCAGGATGCGGTCGATCAGAATATCCCGCAGACCGCTCTCATAAGCGGCGCGCTGCCGCATGGTCTCAAAAGCTTCCTTCGCCGCCTGGCCAAAGCCCACGATTCCGGGCACATTCTCTGTCCCGGCGCGCCGATGGCGCTCCTGCGCGCCTCCGTGAATCAGAGATCTCAGGCGGATATTTCTGCGAATATACAGGAAACCCACGCCCTTCGGCCCGTTCAGCTTATGGGCGCTCGCGCTCATAAGGTCAATATGCAGCTCCTCTACGTCAATGGGGATCTGCCCGTAAGCCTGCACCGCATCCGTATGAAACAGAATGCCATGCTCCTTCGCAATCTCCCCGATCTCGCGGATGGGCTGAATGGAACCGATCTCATTGTTTGCAAACATCACGGAAATCAGAAATGTCTCCGGGCGGATCGCCCTTCTCAGCTCCTCCAGATTCACGATCCCGTTTTCATCAACATTCAGATAAGTGACCTTCACGCCAGACTTTTCCAGGTATTCGCACGTGTGCAGGATCGCGTGATGCTCAATCCTTGTTGTGATGATATGGTTCTTTATCTGCGGCTCAGCCCGCGACGAGATGGCAGGATTTCCCGTATGGCAGGCAGACTTCGCCGTGATGGCAGAGCTTCCTGCCCGATCGTCAGCCTTCGATGTACCGGCAGAGCCTCCTGCCCGATCGTCAGCCTTCGATGTACCGGCAGAGCTTCCTGCCTGATCGTCAGCCCTCGCCGCGGCCGCAGAGTTTTCCGCCCGGCCAGGAGCATTTCCGGCAGAAAAGCTTCCGGACATCTCCGCGGCTGCCCGGAGCGCCCAGTTGTCCGACTCGGTCCCGCCGGCGGTAAAATAAATTTCCTCCGGCCTGGCGCCGATGGTATCTGCGATGATCCTCCTGCTGTTGTTGATTGCCTCCCTGCTTTTTACGCCGATGCTGTAGATACCGGACGCGTTTCCATAGTATTCCGTAAAATACGGCAGCATCGCCTCCACGACAGTCTCTGATGTTTTCGTCGTCGCCGCATTGTCCAGATATATAAATTTATCCATAACGGATCCCCTTTTTTGCCATTTTTATTCGATTAGCCATTGCAATGCTTACCGCTGTATTCTTCCGGGTGCTCACGGCTTTTTTCCGCCATTTTTCTGCTTTCCTCCACTAGCTGGCTGATAAAAATATTATCCATCGCTTCTTCGATGCTCTCATTAATCCTCTGCCAGACATACTTCGTCACACACAGATCCGCACCCTCGCAGCCCGCGTCGCTGAACGCGCCGCAGTCTACCGCGCGCATGTCGCCCTCCAGGGCGCGGAGTACATCTCCCGCCGTAATCTGATCCGCCGGGCGGCTTAAGCGATACCCGCCGGAAGCCCCGCGCGTACTCACAACCAGGCCAGCCTTGCGCAGCTTCGCAATCAGCTGCTCCAGATAGCTCTCCGATATTTCCTGCCGCAGGGCAATGCTGCCGATGGAGACAGCCTCCTCCTCACTGTTCAGCGCCAGATCCACCATCGCTCGCAGCCCATACCTGCCCTTTGTCGATAACCTCATAATGCCTCCCGCCTGAACTATATGCTGCTTGTTCTACATCCTGATACCGCAGCAGCCGATGATTATCACTCACAATTTTAGTCAGGCTCCATCCTACCATAAAATCATAATTTCTTCAACCGTAAACCTGCGTGCTCCTGAGATGTTCTAAACAACGAAAACCAGCGCATAGGATAAAGCAACAAATTTCCGTGGAGATACCGGCCAATGAACCAGAGACGCTATCTCATCAAAGGAACTCTTCTCTTAACTGTTATGGGGCTGCTGACCAGAATGGCCGGCTTCTTTTATAAAATATTCCTTTCAAGAACCATCGGTGCCTCAGAAATCGGGCTCTATCAGATGAGCATCCCGGTCTTTTCCTTCTGTACAGCCCTGTGCGGCGGCGGCATACAGAGCGCCATCTCCAGATTTACCGCCGAATACCGCGCAAAAAACGACCGGCGGGGAGCCGTGCGTGCCCTTGCTGCCGGGCTTTTCCTGTCCCTCTCTTCCTCGGTTCTCTGCACAGCACTGCTGTATTGTGGAGCGGATCTGGTCGCGAAGCGTTTCCTTCTGGAAGAATCCTGCGCCCGGCTTTTAAAGGTTATGGCGCTCTCTCTGCCATTTAGTATGGTGCACAGCTGCATCTGCGGCTATTTCATGGGGGAAAAACAAGTCCTCCCTCCTGCCCTGACCCAGTTCATTGAGCAGATGATCCGCATCTTTTTTGTCGTATCTGTATATTCGCTGTCCGTAAAAAACCAGGGACAGCCCGGAGCCTGGCTTATGGTCCTCGGCCAGCTTGCGGGGGAAGCCTCCTCGGCACTGTTCTGCGCAGGGTGTCTTTGCTGTATGGAAGGCAGACATCTGTTCAGAAAACTGCTTTCCAGATGCACACGCTGGTCTGCAGGCCGGTCCCGGCTGACTTGGCTGAAGTCCTCCTTCCGGGAAATCCTTTCGGTTTCTCTGCCGCTTGGCACAAACCGTATGCTGATGTGCGTCCTGCAGGCAATCGAAGCAGCCCTGCTCCCACAGATGCTGCAGCGCGCGGGTATGACCTCCGTGGAAGCCCTCTCCGACTATGGAACTCTGACAGGCATGGCGCTCCCGATGGTTCTCTTTCCGACCGCAGTCACATCCGCGCTCGGGATGCTCCTGCTCCCTGCCATCTCAGAAGCTCATGCGCTTCACCGCCAGAAACAGCTTGCGGAAACAGTCAATGCCACTTTTCTCGGCGGATTACTGCTCGGAAGCTTCTGCCTGGGCCTGTTTTTGCTGTTTGGAGATGACATCGGGGCCGCCCTCTTCCACAGCAGGCGCGCCGGCGTCTATATCCGGCAGCTCGCCCTTGTCTGCCCGCTGCTCTATATCAACACGGCCATGATGAGCATCCTCCACGGTCTCGGCAAATCCACTTTGATCCTGCTCTGGAATCTTACAGGATTCTCGCTGCGCCTGCTCTGTATTGTGCGTCTCATACCGTCCCACGGAATGACGGGATATCTCTGCGGGATCCTGCTCGACGACCTGCTTTTGTGCATATGCATCCTGTTCACGCTGTACCGCTTGTCCTGTCTGACCACTTCCGTACCGGACGCGCTGGCAAAGATGTTTCTTCCTGCAATCGCCGCAGGCGGGGCCACCCTCCTGTTTCGCGCCACACTCGGGGAAAGGCTGCCCGCCCCGGCCGGATTCATCGCAGGCGGAGCGATCTACTGCCTGACATTTCTGGCCATTGTCTGGCCGATAATAAAGCACACAGATTTTTTTCAAAAAAATGCCGCCAGTCTCCCCGGCGGCGTGTAAATTAAAAGCAGGGTGGCAAGCCCCCGCATTTTTTTACATGTTCAAATCCTCTGTTACAATTCCCATTGCCTCAAGCTTTGCCTTTGTGGCCTTGATCTGGTACTCGATTTCTTTTCCCTTGTTTTCAGCAGCTTTGATTCTTTGCAAATCCGTGTATCTATCAATCAAAATTGCAATCTGTTCTTTTTCTGTCATTTCCTCCATTCTGTTATTCTCCTTTCCGGTCTCTGTCAACGCTTGCCCGCTGACTTGATTATAATTTACTGTTGCTCTCAAAATGGCAAATCTTCATCAATTTCCATTGGTACGTCCCATCCCGGCGGAACATCTATTCCGTTGTTCTGTCCTGGCTTTGGCGTTGTTTCTGCTTCCTGCTTCCGGTTCCTGGTGTTGCGGTTCCGGTGCGGCCTGCCGCGGCTCTTCTGGGGCGGCGTGTTCCCGTTCGTATTCGTCCAGATATGCCAGCACAAGCCGATTGATTAACGCATTGATTTTTTCATTCGTCGCGGCCTTGTAGGATTCTAGGCGGGCTTTTGTGCCCTTTGGGAAGGTTACGCTTTGGCGGTCGTATTTTTCCCGGACAAATTCATTTTGCCTGTCATTCGGAACTGAACCGATTCAAAACAAACTGAAAGCCGGGGCGCCGGGTGGAAATGACTATTTTTCAAAACTTATGCAAGATGACATGCAAGATGAAAATGAAAAAAGCCCGTAAATACAGGCTTTTTAGGATGCCGCTGGCCGGACTCGAACCGGCACGGTGTTACCCGCTTGATTTTGAGTCAAGTGCGTCTGCCAATTCCGCCACAGCGGCAAAAAACGTTGGATTTAAGCCATTTTTCGATTAACTTCACTTGATTAAATCAAGATACATGCGCTTGATTCCGTCTCTTGACCCTTGCATTATACATCTGCCGCCGTCACCAGTCAAGCACATTTTTAGTTTGCGCCGCCGGATCCGCTTGTTCATCTTCAGGTAGTTCGCGCATAATAGCAAGAGCAGTGGTTTTCGTTACAATGCCAGTATCTACTAAATCCTGTATTTCCGGGATGGCCTTTGATAACATAATATAATTTTCCATTGTGTCTACAGACATCCCCTGCATCTTGGCAATCTGTTTTCGTGTTTTTGGACCTGACGAATTATTCGGTAGGTCCTCCTCATATTGGTTTCCATAATAACCGGCACCACCATTTTTAATGCCATAAATTCTTTTTAATTCATCAGACCTACGACCTATTTGTTTGTATGAACCACCAATGTCTCCTCTTTGTCTTATATTTGTTTCTAATAAATCCTGTAAAATTTGGTCATCGTCATCATACGTATGTACATCGCACATGACTTCTTCAATCCCAAGCTCTTTACAAGCTCGAACTCGCTGATGGCCCGAAACAATCGTTTTGTCTGGAGTAATCACAATTGGCTCAATTCGTGTACATGAGTGAAAAACAATTGTATTCTTCCTCAGCCGCTGGCAGTGACGCAATCTTATCTCGCACCTGGTCAATGCGTTTTTCAAGCCATTTCGCCGCCGCAGAAGTAGTAGTAAACTCTGTTGTAATGGACATCATCAAATCCACATCGTTTGCAATGGCTTCCAGTACATCCAAAACGGTATACAGCAGTTGCCTGTACATCGTCGGTTTATCGAATTCGTCATCTGCGAACAGGTCATTTTCCAACAGAAACTGCGTGTACTGCTCATCAGAAAAATACTGCTGATTTGACAACTCCATTCTTAATCTGTCTAAAACTGTCATGTTGACGCTCCTTTCTTTTAATAGTTTCAATTCTGATACGTACGAAGTTCTAATCCCATTTCAGTGGCTATGTCTTCCTGAGTTTTTGGAGTTATGAATTTTTTTCGTGACTCCTCAGTTTCATATTGATTGCCATAGTATCCAGAACCACCTTGTCTAATTCCATAAATCCTTTCCAACTCTTTAATTCGTTTCCCTATTTTCTGTGCAGAACCGCCGCCGATAGAAGGAAATAATTTCTTTCCAAAAATCAAAACCGAAAAATAGAATCTGATCCCTGTGCCGCCAGGCGCACTAAAAAGAGGATCCCGAAACCGGAATCCTCTAAAATAAATATTGTGAGTAAAATAATTTGACTGACCAATCCGCAGAATTATTTGGCGTCTTCGCCAGTCCACCACGACGGCTGCTTTGGCTTTTTGATTGGCATTCCCCAATCATCTCGATCCTCCGGCCACCGTAAAAACGGATATTTGATATAATATCTTTCACCATATCTCGTAGACCAATATTCGTCCCAAACCGGCTTATACGGATGTCCCATATGTGGTTTTTCAGGATCGAATTTTCGCTCTGGATGCCCTTCCAGATAATTATCCTAAAAGTCGGGAAACCTGCACTCAAATCCCCTGCCGCCGGGGATTCCTC
>JAJQBS010000045.1 GCA_021203145.1 Lachnospiraceae bacterium
AACACAAACAGGTGTTCCCTTTACTACTTTTCCTACAAAAATTTTACGCTAACTGTTGGACAAATATTTCTCCTCAAAATATGCCAATGCATCATCGTGAATCCTATATGCCTGGCGCTTGGTAATTGACAAACGGCTGGCGACCTTATCCCACTTCCAGCACTGGACATACCGCATAAATAACACATCTGAATATCGTGGTTCATCCAACCGTTTTATCTGATGGATGATCTTACGTTTACAGTATGCCAGCTGATTGTATTGCTTTCGGATAGCTTTTTCCTGGTCAACATAATTTTCAACCGCCGGCATCCCACCAGATGGTGTCCCTTGTACCCGATCCGCGGAATAATCTATGCCGCGTATCCCAATAGCATTATCCTGTAGTTTCTTCAGCTCGTCCGCTTTCTGCTGCAGCCTGATGTCCAGCCATCTTATCTTTGACAGATACTGCTTTGCCGTCATCCGCTTTGTCCTCCCTCGTCCTTTCCAGTATTGCGCTCCCGGCGGCTACGCCGTAATCCAGGAACGCTATCAGTATGAATAGCGATAAAATCAGACTGTAAAACATAATCGCCTATCATATGACACACGGTCATTTTACACAGGTTTTCAATCATCTTCTCCGCTCCCTTCTATCGCTCTCAATGCATCATTCCATCCAATAAAGTATGACGGCGTTTTCTCGTCTTCCCTTGGATATGTACCACATATGTCTTGTTCCTCTGGCATTAAACACAGCGGACACCATTTAGGCTTTTTCTCCCCAACTTTACGTATAACAATATTACTTGTTACAGCACATCCTATACGCCTGACAACATCGTATCTCAATAACGGACACTTCTCGCAGCTGTCCGGCATTTCATCCAGAATTAAGATCGCTTTCATTGTCTTCCCTCCCATTCTTCGCACTCGTCATCTTCATAGGTGACTTCCAGACCGTAATAATCACATTCGTTATTTCCACACGTCCATTCGCCTTTTACCCGAAGTCTCCAGCGACAATTGCCGCAACATTTGATTTCTTCGTTCATCTTTTGCTATCCCTTTCTTTTTTATATAATTTTATGCATTTTCTCTTGACATTTTATATAATTTTATGTATAATAATAATCAAGGAGGACGTCATATGAAACCCAGAGATAGAGCAATCCAAATACTTAACCAGAATGGTTACAGCTTCGAGCGGCACGGTAAGAAACATGATCAGTTTTACAATCCAGAATTGAAATGTACTATTCCACTGAAGCGTCACGATTTCGATGAAAACGACTTGCGCTACATCATGAAGAAAATCAAACACAACGGGCGGTAACCACTCCGCCCTCCAAAAAGGAGGACCATTTATGAAAGCTCTTTATACCGCAACTTTTGAAACTGATGAAACCGGCACGTTTTACGCGCGTGTCCCAGATCTCCCCGGATGCATTACAACAGGGCGCGATCTCGAAGATGCCATTGATCTGATTACCGATGCCGCGAACCTCTGGCTTGTTGCCGCAGAGGATCATGGTGATCCCATCCCATCACCAACGCCCCAGCACGAGCTGCATTGCCCTGATGCCGTGGCCCTTACCTTTATTGCCGTTGATACGCTTGCTTACCGTGCCTCTATTGATTCAAAGGCCGTCCGGAAAAGTGTTTCTCTTCCTGCCTGGATGGCTGCTCTTGCTGATCAGCGTGGAATCAACTGCTCACAGGTGCTTCAGGATGGCCTTATGGAAAAATTTGCTTAATCTCCTGGTTCTGGGCGGTCATTTGACCGCCCTGTTTCTTCTTTCTTTTCACAAATATAAAAATATTTGTTTTATGTTGACAAATATAACAATGTGTGTTACTATATCATTGTCAGGAGGGAATACCAATGAAAAGTTACTCTTCAAGGGAGATCATCAAAATCTTGAAAGCGGATGGATGGTATGAAGTGAATGTGGTTGAAAGTCACCATCAGTTCAAACATCCGACAAAGAAAGGACGTGTCACAGTAAAACATCCTGATAAAGACATTCCTCTCGAAACGCTGAAAAGTATTGAAGATCAGTCGGGGCTTAAATTCAAATAGCCCCGGCCCCTCCCGGCAATTATTTTTGGAGGTGCCACTTTTATGAAAAAAGTAGAACGCTATTTCTATCCCGCAATTTTTATTTACGAACCGGATCAGGAAATTGCTGTTAAATTCCCGGATCTTAAATGTGCCACCAGTGGTGTCGATGACGATGATGCACTGCTGTCTGCCCGCGAGCTTCTTGGCATCGTCATGAACGGCCTTGAGGAAGACGGTGAGGATATTCCTGCTCCCACTCCGTTAGATCAGGTCGCAACCCGTCCAAACGAACGTGCTGTTCTGGTTGATGTTTATATGCCGTCTATCCGGCAGGCTCATAACAACCGTTCTGTCAACCGCACTGTGACCCTTCCGGCGTGGCTCAATGCCGCCGCTCTGGAAAGAAATGTCAACTTCTCGCAGGTGCTGCAGGATGCCCTGAAAAACCTGCTCCACATGGAATCAGCTAATACGGGAGCTTAATGCTCCCATTCTTTATGTCCACATGCTGTCGATCACTTCGTCCGGCGTCAGGCCGCTGGCCTCATAGTCTTTCAGCTTCCACAGGGCACTGTAAAGCTTGTCGAACATCTCTTTATTGATGATGGCGCCCACCTTCAGATCTTTCCAGGATACTCCGTCCAGCTGCCAGTTCCCAGCTGGATCACTTTTGATCATTTTTTCATTCTGTGCCTCCCATCCGACAAATTCTGCCCATTCGTCTTCGAATAGTACAGGAATTTTCTCGTAAAACATTTTCAGCAGCTCTTTCGCTACCTGCCGTGTCTGCTTGTGTGCCGCCGGCGCGCACCGCATCCGGAAAAAGTGTCTCCACTCTCTTATGTTCGCGGTCATGACCAGCTCTGTTTTCAGACAATGCGGCAGGACTTCTCTCGCGTCTTCTGGTGGTACATCAATAAATCGCAGGTTCTGATATGCTTTTTCCGCATCCATTCCCGCCTGCTCCCAGATGGCAAATTCTAACGCGTCCGGCTTGATGTCGATCGGTCTGATTACTGTGATCTCTCCGCCCAGCCTGCCGGAGTTGTAGTCGCAGTACCTTGTTGATTCCTGGCTGTAGCTGGCTACCCGGTGGCGCACGATCTGGTTTGCTATGCTCCGGCTGACGATAAATTTCACGGATATACTCTGATGCTCCAGGACTGACTCATGTCCGGATTTGATGATTCTGCGGAGGAACTGCTCCGCACTGCCTTCGGTGATTTTGTCCTCGCTCTTGTAGCAGACCCGGCCGATCAGCTCCAATTTGCGGTAGATATAGTCTTTGTCTATTGGATCTATGATGGTTACTGACTGCTCTGTGATTTTCATTCGTGCCTCCTTAAGTTAAAATTTTGTGCTTTCCCTGGGAATTCCGGAGTACTTTGCACCCGGCCTCTTTGATAGAGCTGACCTGCTTCTTGTAATGCTGCAGCTGGGCTATATTCCCTTTCCCGTAAATCTCCCACATTTCATCAAGCAGTTTGGTTAATTCTTCTTTTCTCAGTATGATCTCCATTTTTTGGCCTACCATCTTTGTTTCCTGATCGAAACCAGATTGTCCGCCAAATTCATTTCCGAACATGTTATTGAATTTTTCATTCATAATAGACCCTCCCAGTGCCGTCCACCTGCTCTTCGAGTCACACTTTAACCGCTGGTATCGACCGCAAAGTGTTATTTGTCAGGTTTTGCCGCATGTATTCCATGGCGATGTATGCTGCGGCATCATCAATCGATAGAGTGTCCAGATATTCTTTCCTGCTCCCGAACGGTTTTTCGATGATGGTTTCTTCCTCACTCTCAGGTTTATCCTCCGAGGCAGGCTCTGGCTCTTCTGATTTTTGCGCCGGCGCAATTTCTTCTAAGGTTTCTGCACCATCAGCGGTTGTATTTTCAGTCTCTTCGTCCCGCTCCGATGAGTCGCTTTCTTCGGCCTGTTCCTGCTCCGATGCAATGCCGGTGTCGCAAGTTTCCGCCTGCTCTGGCCCTGAGTCATCGTCGCAGTTCCTGGCCTGCTCCGGATCAGCGCTTTCTTCCACGGTCTCCACCTGCTCCACATCGACATCTTCTTCTGTGGTCACCTCCTGCTCCACGCCAGTGTTTTCTTCTGCAGTCTGCTCCTGCTCCTCAGTGTCGCTTTCTTCTGGATCCTCCTGCTCTGCCGGTTCTTCTTCCTCCTGCTCCGCGATGGCGCTCCCTTCTGCAGTCTCCTGCTCCGCCGGCGGCTCTACTTTTTCCACCACCGGTTCCTCTTCCTCAGGCTCGTTCATCAGTTCTTCCGCCGCGATCCGCAGAAACTCTTCCCATGACATGTCCTGCGCCGTCCCTCCGAATTTCTTGATGGAGATCCGGTTCTCGTACATCATCATGAAATACAGGCCTTTCCGGTAGCTCCTGCTCCCACCCGGGTTGATTGCCTCCGCAATCCTCTTTACGGAGCCTCCTGCGAGGATTTCCTCCAGGCCTGCGGAACGGAGGCGTTTTGCGTCTCCTGGGTTGTCCCTGAAGAATTTCCCGATCAGCTCCCGGATGTCGTCGGCCTCGCCCGCCGGCGGCTCTGATTTGTTGAACTGTTTCAGCTCACGGATGCTCTCGCGCGGCGTTTCCGGCTGGATCATCGCCAGGTCAGAATCCGGCAGGGAGAGCATTTCCGAGAGCTTGCTGCTCCCCAGGCGGGCAAACTCCGGACGGAGCCGGTCGGAGTAACCGTCAATTGAATATTTCGCGTTGATCGCCATGAACCGTGATACGGTGGACGGGCTTAAGTCATATTCCGCTTTTGCGAATTCCGCCACGCTCTTGTAGCCGTCCTGCTCGTAAAGCTTCTGGTCCTCGATCCGGCGGAGCTTAAAGCCGATCCGCACGAAGCTTTCCTGTACTCCGGCCAGATCCCGCTCAAGGGATTTCTTCATCTCCAGCCAGTCCGCTATTGTCATCTGTACGTATCCCATCTTGTCCTCCTTACATCCAGATTATGGTGCCTCCGTCCTCATAAAGAGGCGCGGGTTCTTCGGGTTTTTGCGCCGGCGCAATCCCTGCATTTTCCTGCCATTCCGGCCAGTGCAGGTATGCCCGGCAGCAGTGGCATTCTATGGCATATTCCTCTATCTCTGATTCTTTGTGGAGCCAGACGCAGTTCTCCCGAACATGATGTTCGATTGCGTGTAAAATGTCCATTTCCCCGCAACGCTCGATTTCTGCAAGTGCTGCATCTTTCCATTCTTTCGGCAGAAATTCACCCTTTGCAGTAGCATAGATGTCTCTCCCTTTGCGGATTTCTACCTTCTTTCCGTTTCTCGTAATCTCAAAATTTCCAGTAGGAACCATTCGGAAATTGCGCATCCTGATGTCGTAATCCTCAATCATACACAGCCTCCTCACGCGATACGGATCTGTATCTTCCTGGCCTTTTGGATGCTCTGTCTGAACTTCTTCAGCAGGGCATCCACTTTGTCCAGCTCCGGCTTGCGGTCGAACTCGGAATAATACTGCAGGATCTTATCATCCTCCATCCGGATCTCGATGGTGTACCACGGCTTTTCCAGATCCTCTTTTTTCCGCAGGAACAGGATCCACGATTCCCCCCTTGCCATTTTTGACATATAGAAATCGTTACTCCCTACGCAATGATGTAGTGCCCGGCCTTCCTCGACCAGCTCCATACATTTCCCCGCCGGTATGATCATGTAGGTATCGTCCTCGTAAAAGTATTTCTTTGCTTCCAGGAGGTGCGCCTGAATCTTTATGTCCAGCTCCCTGTACTGTCCCTCCTTCTTTTTGATCTCTGCGTCTATCGTTCGCTGGTTGATCCGCTCGACCAGCTGGTCGTGGCGGGCTTTCAGGTCCTTTGGGTACCGGACGATGTCATCTGTAATGTCGTAGCCTTCGTTCTGTGCCATCCGCAGATAATCGCGCCAGGTATAAATAAAATTCGTCGGTGCGACTCTCTGTTTTTTCATGTAGTTCACCATCCGGTTCACGCTCCCCAGCTCCTTGAGCAGCTGCTCGCAGTCACACGGGCTTATTTTCTTCCTGTTCAGGAATTCCAGAGACTCCTGGGAGATCCGCAGATGGTTTCCTTGGTTCTCCTGTCGCTGCTCATATTGGAGCCAGCGGAGCGCGTTCAGGGTTCCATTGATCTGCTTCATGCGATGTGTCCGGTTCCCGTCCAGCTTCAGGGCTTCTTTCAGGCTTGCGGTGTTCTTCTCGATTTCATGCGGTTCATCTGATACATAAAACCATCCGTACTCCGTCAGAATCTCCGATACAAGGACCGTCAGGCCTGCTTTTGCCAGATATTCCAGCCAGGGCTGGGACTCATAATTGACGATGTATTTATTTACCTGGAATTTCTGCGGCATCATTTCCACGATCCCGCTTTTCTTCAGGCATTCCGGCAATGCATCCGGGAGCGTGCCTGGGTAGAGATACGCGCTCGCGAAGCGTTTGTTGCATGGATTTCTATGCCGAGTATCATAGAAAAGAGGATATCTTATGAATTTTGATGACATTCATCTTCTTCCAGAAGAAAAGCGTTCGCTCTTTACTTTCTTCTTTCAAAGGCAACAGCCAGCTGAACGAATCAAATGTTTCCAAAGTCTTTATTATGAATATCAATTCATAGTCGATACTTCGGAGCCAGATATAGACCAAGATGGCTTTCCGATCTACAAAGGCATCTACTCAATTTCCGACCAGTACAGACGTTATAAAATCTACCGCCGTGAGAAACGTATCCACGATCTCCCAAACTGGATTGCCATCACCATCTCGCTGATCGGGCTGATCGGAAACCCTTGTGCTCAATCTGGAATATCTTCTCGTAGAATTCTTTTTCGTCATCCGTCAGCATTCCTTCACCTCCTCATTCATTCTCTTTATTGAACTGTCAATCAGGCAGTTCAATATTTTTGTATTATCCTTACCCCAGGGTAAGGATCGCGGGTTTATACTGCTGCTTCATCTGGCATCCGTGGATGCCAAACTTCTTTATTGACTTTCCTGTCTCCTGCCCCTATTCTTGTGATACAGGCACTGCCATGCCGAGTATCGTAGAAAGGAGGATCGTCTGTTATGCCGTCTACTATTGATTGGAACGCTACCGCCGCCTGGATTGCCCTCGCTATATCTATTGTTGGAACAATCGCCAGCCCGTTAATAACGTCACTACTGAATAATCGGCATCAGCTAAAAATGTACAAAATGAAAGCTGTCGAAAAACGTCTTGGCTCTATTAATTCTGCTCGCACTGCCGCACTCGAATCGTATCTTGCAAACACAGGCAAATACATTAGTACGCAATATCCGCCACATCAGGCTAAATTCAGTTCGACATATTTTGCTGTATACCAATATGTTCCTGAAAGGCTTTGGGACAGTCTTGATGATCTATATAACCTGATCGAACAGGAACACTGGTCTGACGCCCGAGCCAAATTTCAGAATATCAACCGTGAGATAACCGCACTATTAAAAGAGCCACTCCAATAAGCCATATAACACTTATCCACCCAATCTGAAGCTTCCACCCCGGAAGCTTCATTTTCTTTGCCACTATCCCGCATACAATCGCGATAATCGTCAAAATCACGAAACAAACAATGTTCGTCCGGTCTGTAACGGTAAGCTGGTACAACCACCATTTTTTCATCGCCTTGTCTCCCCGTTCATTTGTATTATCCTTACCTGGGTAAGGATCGCGGTTTTATACTGCTGACTCGTCTGGCATTCGTAGATGCAGGAGCTCGCCTGCATCGGTATTAGACAAATCATTTATTTGTCAATGTATGCATCCCGGATTGACTTTTTTGCCAGTTCAATCATTTCTTTTACATAGCCGTCTATCACGTTAAACGTATGGGCGGCTGATATTTTGCAGCTTACAACCGATACGGCCAACGCCACTATTACGGTTACTATGATGTCTGCCATTTCACCCTCCTCATGATGCTGTAGTTCTACCTGCGTGTATCGAACCTTCCATAAGGTAATCAATGTCTTTGTGGAAGATTTCTTTTAATTTCACAAGAGCAGAACCTGGAATATCGGTCTCTTCGCTTACCCAGTTATAGTAAGTTTTTAAGGAAACACCCAAGTCACCTGCCAAATCCTCTTTTGACATGCGATTTCTTACTCGTTCAGCCTCAATGTTACTGAGCATTTTTTCACCCCTTTCTGCTCGTTTTGAGCATTTCTGTGCTTATGCTATATCCGTTTTGAGCATTTATCAATACTGTTTTTGAAAAATTTTGCTCATTTTGGGCTTTTCGTTGTTGACACTTTGTAAAATATTTCATATAATGGCGGCACAGGAGGTGATATCATGACTTTAGGTGAAAGACTTATTGCTTTAAGAAAAGAAAATGGGTATCTCACAAGAAAGACTCTGGCTGAAGAATTGGGGATGCCGGACACGACATTGAGGAATTATGAAACTGATGTGAGAGAACCCGGACACTCTTTTTTGATTCGTGTATCCGAAAAGTTCAATGTTTCCATAGATTGGCTGCTTGGAGTAAGCGAGGATAAAGAAAGAACGAATTCTTACCAGCTCAAATCCTCCGAATACGCTCTGATAGAAAAATACCGCTCCCTCGACCAGCCAGGCCGCGAGCATGTGGATGCAATTATCCAGTGGGAATCTGACCGAGCAGAACAGATCGCCAGCCTGGATAGCCAGATCGCGGATTTAGACGTGCAGAAAAGAATCGACGCAGAGGTTGAGGACTATAGAAGGCAGCTGGAGCTTGAGGAAAGTCAGACGGACGGATCATCAGTTTCACTCGATACTGCCGCAAAAAGGGCATAAAACTATAACGGGAAATTGCAATTCCGCACGTGAACAGCAAGGAGGCTATGTATGAGTAGAAAGGGTACGCGAAAAAAAGCGCGCAGAAACAGAAAGAAGAAAAAGCAGTTGTCGCTTCCAGTTATAATTGTGATATTGGTTTTACTGGCTATTGGATCTTGTTCTTCCAACCAGTCGGATGATCCAGTGGAAACGGAAGCTGAAACTATCTTTGAGACAGAAAGTGAAACTGAATCAGAAACTGAATTAGAGACCGAGACCGAAGTCGGTTCCGAATCAGAGACAAAAGCTGAAGCTGAAACAGAAATAATAACAGAAACTGAAACAGAAATAACAGCAGAAACAGAAGTAGAGCCAACAATAGAAACGCCGGCGGATAGCGAAGAAAAAATTGTGTATATCACCAACACTGGTACGAAATATCATCGTTTCGGCTGCCGCTATCTAGACGAGAGTAAGATAGAAATTTCATTATCAGACGCTTTGTCTAAAGGGTATGAACCTTGCGGCGTTTGCAATCCCTGAAAAGGTAATTTTAGATTCCATGAAACCGGCCTGCTATGATAGTGGTATGTTTGGTGGATTTGCGCCGGCGCAAAAGTACCTTGACAACATAATATGCTTAACCGGGGAGCCGGGGGACGTCTCTCACCTGATCCGAGTACCTTGCGGAAGGGGTGATTATTATGAGTACATACGAAGGAATCATTATTTTATTGACTATTGCATCTTTGAAAGTCTCGATTCTGGACATGAAAAATAAGAAATAGCCGTCCTGCTCCTGAGAAAAGTAGACGGCTATTTCTTAAATAGCTTTGAAATTCGCCGGGTCGGGGAAGTTGCGGTTCCCTTCCGGCTCCCTTGTTAAGCATATTATAACAGATTTTATCCGTATGTCAAAATATTTTTGCATCACGATAAAACAATAAAACCGCCCGGTGCTGCCAACACCGAACGGTTTCAGGGGATACGAGTATCCTTCGAACAAAGGAAATTATACCACAATCCTCTGGAGTCTGTACAGTAAATTTTACAGTAAGGAGGATATTTTTTATGCCAAAAAGAAAGAAATACCCGGTTCTCCCGAACGGCTATGGATGCATACGTTATCTGGGGAAACACCGCAAGAACTGCTACGCCGTCCATCCGCCCTGTGTCGGCGCGGACCGGGACGAACGCGGGAACTACCGCAGGCCAAAAGCCATCTGCTACGTGGACGACTGGTATGTTGGTTTTGTCGTGCTGACCGCCTACCATGCCGGGACGTACAAGCCTGGTGATGAGCTGCAGTTCAAACAGTACCGCGCCGCCTCCAGTGCCGATCTGGACGCATTCTGCCAGAGGCTGCTTGCGGACCATATGGCGGACCGGCGCGTGGAGGTGGCCAAAAAAGAGGATGGCCCGACATTTGCGGAAGTGTATGAACAGTTTTTCGACTGGAAGTACGGCGCACGGGCGGCGAAGAAGCTGTCCGGTTCATCCAGAAATTCCAC
This sequence comes from Lachnospiraceae bacterium, assembly GCA_021203145.1. Taxonomy (GTDB): domain Bacteria; phylum Bacillota; class Clostridia; order Lachnospirales; family Lachnospiraceae; genus Choladousia. The sequence continues at coordinate 10,352 of JAJQBS010000045.1, forward strand.
ACAGTCTGCATACAAAAATTGCTCTGCCATCCATGACCGGGTATTCCAGGACCTGCAGCTGGCTGACCTGCAGAAATGCCTGGATGAATGCACGCTGAAGAAATCCAGCCTGGAACTGATTGTGTGGCTGCTGAGGCAGATGTACAAATTTGCCATCCCGCGCAACCTGTGCGAAAAGGACTACGCGCAGTTTCTGACCATACCGGATGCCGAGGACGATGAGCACGGCGTGCCATTTACAGATGACGACCTGACTAAACTGTGGGAGCACAGGGATGATTCCACAGTAGAAATGCTGCTGATCATGTGCTATTCCGGTTACCGTATCAGCGCGTACGAAAGCATTGAGGTCAATTTTGGCGACTGGTATTTTAAAGGCGGAGTGAAAACAAAAGCCGGCAAAGACAGGATCGTACCTATCCACAGCGCAATCAGGCCACTGGTATCCGCCAGGATTGAGCGTGACAAAAAAATGATGAAATGTTCAAGCTCGGCATTCCGGCACCACATGGACGATACCCTGGAATCATTGGGAATCGAACGGCATACCCCGCACGACTGCCGCCACACATTTTCCAGGCTGTGCGAACAGTACCACGTGAACGAAGCCGACCGCAAGCGCATGATGGGACATTCTTTTGGCGCGGACATTACGAATGGCGTATACGGGCATCGGACGTTGGAGGAACTGAGGGCGGAAATCGAAAAGATTAATGCGAATTAAGGTGACTATCCTGTGCCCAGTAAACCCGAATTAACCGTTATTTTCCATGCGATTCTGTGAGGTTAAAAATCCGGAAAAACCGCATAAATAAAGGAAAAATCCAGTGTTTGTGCGGCCTGGTCGAACATATGTTTAATTAAGAAATAATTAAAAATCGCCCGAGCCATTGACTGTACGATGTAATTTTGTTATGATTTAGCTGTAACTTTTTTTAATAAGTTTGTAACAGCTTTGTAATACTACTAAAAAGTGTGCTGTGACAAATTTATGTGGCAAACATTGATAAGGAGGTGTTTGTATCGTAATGAGAAGAAGGGTGCCGCAGGCGGTCTCTCTGTGCCTGTTAGCCGGGCTGGTATTCCCGGGCGCACAGGGGTTCCCCGTCATTGCGGCGGAAACAGAGGCTGTAGCGGAAGCTGACGGGGAAACAGTTTCCAACACAGCCACAGATGCAGAGCTTGTCGATGAATCCGACGCCGGCACGGAGGAAGCTGGTTCAGACGAAGCACTTCTGGACACAGAAGAATCCGCTGACGACGAAGAGGATTCCCTTGTAGGCGAGCTGATTTTCGCACAGTGTGAGGACTACGTGAATATCCGCTCGGAAGGAAGCACAGACGGTGAAATCACGGCCAAGATCTACAATAACGGCTCTGCCACGGTGATGTCTGTGGACGAGGATGGAGAATGGTATGAGATCACGTCTGGAAACGCGCACGGCTATGTAAAAGCAGAATATTTCGCTACAGGCGAAGCAGCCGAGGCCATCGCCGAGGAGGTTGCTTACAATGTGGCGACCGTTCAGGTGGAATATCTTAATATCCGGTCTGAAGCATCGACGGACAGTGACGTCATTGATGTCGTTCCGGAAAGTGCGCAGATCGAGGTTGTCCTCTATGGGGATGACTGGATGAAGGTAGCGCTCGGCAGCGATGTCTATGGTTATATCAAGACAGAATATGTCGATTACACTACATACTATCCGGTTGCTGAAACGCTTGAGGAAGAGGAAGCCCGTCTGCTTGAAGAGGCCGCACTCTTCAGTGCGTCCGCCGAGACCGAGGCGGCGCAGTCCGAGACCGTCGCAGAGACTGCCGAAACGACCGAGGCCCTGCCGGCCGAGACCACCGTTGAAACAGAGGCAGTCCAGACGGAAACAGTTCAGACCGAGGCCACAGCAGTCCAGGCGGAAACTACGGCCCAGACTGAGACCACGGTGACTCAGACGGAAACCACGACCCAGACCGAGACCGAGGCGGCCCAGACGGAAACCACGGCCCAGACCGAGAC
>JAJQBS010000089.1 GCA_021203145.1 Lachnospiraceae bacterium
CCCCCCTATCCGCCGCGCGGGGCGCGTCCGGCTTTAGCCGGAATACTTCCTCTCGCGCCCCTGTGCATAATATCATACATACCTCGCAGCAGGTGTGAGGTACTGTCCTGAATAGTTACTTTGCCTTCCTCTCATTCTCCGCGCAGGTATGCTTTTACCTCTTCTTCAACTGGGTCGTACAGATCCGGTTTCACACCGATATATTTGCAGGCCTCATAAAGCACGGGCACCACATCCTTATGGATGCCGACGCAGTGGTGAATGTACGGTCCCTCTACGATCTTTGCTTCCAGCCGTTTGATATTCTCTACCTCGACCCAAAGGTATGTCCCCATTCCCTTCGGCCCATCCACGCCTTTTGCGTTTCCGAGAAGCAGGGAATACTCGCCGTTGTCCCCGTCAAAGCGACAGAGCGTCACATCGCCATGCTTCGCCTCCGCCGTCAGGCTGCCCGGATGGTCGAACGCCAGCGGATACGTCAGCTTCGGCGTCTCACGTGCCACTGAGATCGGCCATGGCCCGCAGTGCTGCAGCAGCTCCCCATTCGGGTTGTCCGGGTGCCGGATGGTCCAGTCCGCAAAAAAGCTCCTCTGCTCGTTCATTCCGGCAGCTTCCACCATCAGCGCGGTAATCGCTCCGTGGATGTCAGTCTCACAGACAACCGGAATCCCCTCCTCATTTAAAAGAGCATTCGCCGCGCAGGGCATGATGCCAAACTCCGACTGCAGCTGGTTCCAGCACTGGATCGCCCCGGCCTGGCACCCGTATTTCTCAATCAGCCGTTTCATCGCCACTTTGAGCGCCGCCACGTTCTCCAGCTCGTTCTCTTTGATACAGACCTCCATATGGATGCGGCAGTATTCCATGACCTCCGCGACCTCGGTGTGTTCCTCCTTTGCGAGCTTTACCTGGTCGGTCAGCTCCGGCATCGGAATCGGGGAAAGCTGGATGTTAAACTTCTCCAACAGCTCTCCCTCATTGCACATCGTCGACCAGAACTCAAACGGCCTGGTGGAGATCTGGAGAATCCTGATATTTTTGAAGGTTTTCACCACGTTGCAGACCGCCAGAAAATCCCGGATCCCGCGCTCGAACACCGGGTCGTCCAGACGGCAGTTCGTCATATAGGTAAACGGAATGCCAAACCGGCGCAGCACCTTTCCGGTCGCGAACAGGCCGCACTGCGTATCGCGCAGACGGACGCCGTTCGGCTCCGGCCGCTCATCCAGCGGTCCCCAGAGCAGGACCGGTACGTTCAGATCCTTCGCCAGGCGCGCGCACTCAAACTCCGTACCGAAGTTGCAGTGCGGCAGAAACAGGCCGTCTATTTTTTCCGCCTTAAACTTTTCCGCGATTTTCATGCGGTCGGCGTCATTATAGAGAAGCCCTTCCTCGTTGATGTCTGTAATGTCCACAAAATCAATCCCCAGCTCCGTAAGCCGCTCCGCTGTCAGTCCACGGTACTTTACCGCGTCCGGTGCGCTGAAAATGCTGAGTCTCGTCGGGGCATACCCGATTTTTATGTTTGCCATATACGATTCCTCCTTATTCAGTGACTCTGCTTACCAAATGTTCTTTCTCACTTTATGGGCGGGTCCCGCGAATTTTCCGGGCTGCCGCTCTCACGATTCTGCTATCATTTTATTCGCAGGACGGCTTTATTTCTATAATAAATAAAGTCTAATTAACTTTATTTTCCACTTTATTCTTGCATTTAGAGAAAGAAAAGATTATACTGGCAAAAAAGAGGAATGATCTGCGACACAGGGCAATTCCGTCCGGTGCAATGCTTCACAAAAATGAAGGGGTACCTGGTGCAATGCTTCGCAAAAATGAAGGGGCGCCCGGTGCAATGCTTCGCAAAAATAAAAATACGAGGAGAAATTCTATGGGCATTACCGCAAAAGAGCTGTCCCGCCGCCTGAACCTGTCCGAGACAGCGGTTTCGATGGCGCTTAATAATCGGCCCGGCGTCAGCCAGGAGACAAGGGAACGTGTAATAAAAGAAGCCGAAAAGATGGGATACGATTTTTCCAGACTTTCCATGAAAAAGAACCATGCGAGAACGATCTACTGCGTCATGTGGCGCGCGCACAACGCAATCCTGAAGTATGCCCCGATTTTTTCAGAGTTGACGGACGGGATTATGGATGAGTGCAGAAAACATGAATACCAGCTTCGCACCATACAGATTTATGAAAAAATAGACAATTTTCAGCAGACTCTGGAAGACCTGCGCGTCTCTGGCTGTGCCGGGATTATTCTGCTTGGGACAGAGATAACCCCGGACATCTGCAGAGATTTCCTTACTCTGTCTGTACCTGTCGTGCTCCTGGATACTTATTTTGAATCACTGGAATGCAGCTGCGTCCTGATCAACAATACGCAGGGAGCTTATCTGGCCACAGGGTATCTGATTGACCGTACGCAGAAACAGCCGGGCTATCTGAAATCTTCTTATCGGATTGAAAATTTTGAAGAACGCAGAACCGGATTTATCAGAACCATCCGCGAACATGGCATGTCCGCCGCCAAAAGCATCCAGCATGAGTTGACGCCCTCGAAAGAAGGAGCCTTTTCAGATATGCTGGAAATCCTGGACCGGGGAGATGATATCGCCAGATGCTATTTTGCTGACAATGACCTGATTGCAATCGGCGCGATCCGTGCGTTTAAGCTGCGCGGGTATAAAATACCCGATGATGTGGCAGTCATCGGGTTTGATAATATCTCAGAGGGTAAGATTGTCGAGCCGTCGCTGACCACAATCGACATCCCGCGGAAATTTATGGGGCAGCTTGCCGCCAGACAGCTCCTGACGCAGATTGCCAATCCGATTTCACATGCAGTCAAGATTGAAGTGTCCACGCGCATTGTAAAACGGTTCTCAGTCTGAATCTGAAGACCCGGCGGAAAAATCAGTTGCGAATCATTGATTTTTTGACATCAGCGTACCGCAGAATGCGGCGCCACATAGAGAAAGGTTCCAGCAATGAAGAAAAAAATCGCGATTATTACCGGTGCGTCGAGCGGACTTGGAAGAGAATTCGCAAGAGGGCTGGATGAGAAAGAAAAACTGGATGAAATATGGGCGATTGCCCGCAGAGAAGAGCTTCTGGATGAGCTGTGCAGCCAGGTCAGCACATCACTGCGCCCGATTCCTCTCGATCTGACGCAGAAGGAATCCTTTGAAGTGCTTCACTCCCTGCTTCAGGAAGAAGAACCGGACGTGCGATATCTGATCAACGCGGCCGGTTTTGGAAAAATTGGTTCATGGAAAGATATCTCCCTGCAAGACTGTGATGACATGATAGACTTAAATTGCCGGGCGGCGGTAGATCTGACACAGCTGGCGCTTCCCTATATGAGCAAAGGGACGCGCATATTGGAAATCTGCTCGACTGCGGCATTCCAGCCATTTCCGTACCTGAACGTTTATTCCGCGTCCAAAGCCTTCCTGTACCGTTACAGCCGTGCGCTGCGCATAGAACTCTTCGGCGAGGGAATCCATGTGACGGCTGTCTGTCCTTACTGGATCAAGGATACAGAATTTATCGATACAGCGAAAAAAACTGCTGACAGCTCTTACATCCGGCATTTCCCGCTCGCTTCCCGCGAGAAAACGGTGGTGCGCCACGCACTGATTGACGCAGGGCTTGGAGTGCCCGTGTCCACTCCCGGAATCGTATGCACGCTGCATCGAATAGCGGCAAAATTTATTCCGGGTGAAATCATGATGGGAATCTGGGCGTTGCTGCGCAGAATATGAAAATTATACCTTTATATATTCATACTCTTTTGCATAATAGTCGCCCTCAAGATTTCTCTTATAAGTTCCCTTGAATGGATTTTCTTCCTTGTTTACATACAGGCTCCCTGCGCCGCCGACAATCAGCAAACGTGTATCTGTCCCGCTCAGTATATCGCACAGCTTCGCGAGCGAAGTACTGTGAAGTGGAAGCGTATCCTCCGTCCATGCTCCAAATGCGTCAATTACCACGTCAAATTCCTTCAGATCTTCTGGCGTCAGCTCAAACAAATCCTTGCTAAGAACCTTACCTGCCACGGTTCTGTTTTCGCCGCGAACCACTGCCGTTACGTCAATTCCTCTGTTCACAGCTTCCTCTGTGATGAGTTTTCCTGCTTTACCATTTGCGCATACAACTGCGATTTTCATGATGATTACCTCCAATTAAATTCCATGTGATGGGTTCTCTTCGGCCGGCTTTCTGCACATCGGGAGATGATTTGATCGGAATCATCTTACGTTTCCCTTCTACTGTCTATATAATAAAGCCGTACAGAGGATCTGTAAAGTAAGCACAATTTTGTGCCATAGTCACTCAAAAGAAACTATAGGAGATGATTACCATGGAAACAGAAAAAGATATTGAGGCGAAACCGGCAAAAGAATTGCCTGCCTGCCCGGTAGAAACGACATTGACTTTAATCAGCGATAAATGGAAAGTATTGATTCTCCGTGACCTTCTGCCCGGAACAAAGCGGTTTGGAGAACTGAAAAAATCCATCGGACATATCTCACAGAAGGTACTGACTTCCCAGCTGCGGCAGATGGAGGAGAGCGGACTCCTGACCCGAACCGTATTTCCGGAAGTACCGCCACATGTGGAATATACCCTGACAGACCTTGGTTACAGTCTGAAGCCAATTCTCGATGCCATGTGGGACTGGGGTGAAAACTATAAGGCGCAGAATAGACAGTGAAATATTCAGCAATATGCGTATCAATGAATCATAAAAAACAACAAAAATACAGCCCGCGATCATCGGGTTAACCGACAGTCACGGGCTGCACATTCATTTTCTCTTTTTTATATTGACGCAAACCTATTTTAAAGACACATATTGCTAATATTATGTAACTTTGAACAATGGGGTGAAAATGCCCCAGCTTGGATATGGCGTCTATCAGACGCCTCCGGAAGAGACAGAGCGCTGTGTTCTGGATGCCATCTCCTTCGCACTTATTTTCTCAAGATATTCCACCGGAACTGCCTTTGTCAGCCATACGCCATTGACACTCCGGTAAAACGGAATGCCATCCTCAGACATTTTTCCGCTGAGTACTCTGTAGATCACCGGCTTTCCGTGGCGCTGTCCGACTTTCCTGGCAGTAGGATAGTCTCCGGACAGATGAACATACAGCCTCGACATCGGCAACAATCCCTGCACATCAATCGAAGCGACCGATTTTTCACCGGTCCCATGATACAGGATTTCCGGCGGCGTTACCTCCTCCAGTTCCACATCCACCGGGATGGAGTGCCCCTGATTGGCGCGGATCAGAGTTTTATCTTCATTAAAAGAGTATCTCTGTTTTTCATCTTCCCGGACAATCTGTTCCAATGTCTCCATCGTCAGATGACGCGACCGGTTGATTCCCGCGATCAGCTCGTCCACATTTGCCCATCCGTGCTCATCGAGCGTAATGCCGATCACTTCCGGCTTGTGACGCAGGATCAGGCTCATATATTTGCTTGTACTCTGCAGTGACATGATTTTATTCCTCCCGTTGTTTCTTTCCCTTTGCCGTCATCCGAAAACTTAAATCCAGCAAATCCAGAATCTGCAATCTGTCCATTTCATTCTCCAACCGCATCAATAAGCTGGATCTTATGCCAGATCGGTTCATTAATACTTACCAGTACATATCCGACCGCGTGTGGCGAATCCAGATTATTCCTTGCGCAGCCGTGTGCAATCGGATAGGGGAAGGCTTTTCCCCTATCCGCCTGCGCCGGCCGCGTAAGCCACAAAACACCTTACGCGGCCGTGTGCATAAAACCCGGGAAGTCGCATAAATGCTCGGTTTCTCGGGTTTTTGAGGTCTTGTTTCTGAGCCGATTATCTCTTCGAAAACTGAGGTGCTCTTCTTGCCGCCTTGAGGCCGTATTCGGCCTTTTTTTAGAGGCATTTTTCCTTGATTTTAAAGGATTCCTGCGGAATCTGCCTCCGTTTTGACCGCATCATTAACAGTAAAAAGTGGTCACCGCTCATTAGTAATGTGATAGTAATAGGCCGGACTTTTCAGTTCTATTTTTCTATTCGTCTGTTTTTTCTGTGCTTGTCGTCGGCTTGAGTTTGTCATCAAGCATATTAAGTATCTGCGACGGTAAAGAGTTGATGCTACATCTTTCATCAGCGTACATAACCGTATCGTACAGCCAATTTTCCCCCGGCTTAGAGAATATATATTGCACTTCGAACGCATTTGCTGATTTATCAAAACTGTCCTCAACGCGAAGGCTTCTGGCTATGTAATACCTACTGATTCTTTTGCCGTTCTTATCGACATCCTTGCTCAGGCATACCGTGCACTCCAAGTCTGTCAAACCAAATTTGTACGTGAAGGTCATGGTCTGAGTATCTTCAAGGATAAAAATTTCTGAATTGGTTACTGAAATCAACTTTGGAAGTTGTGAAATTTTCTTAGCACACAAGTCATATGGATGCCTACGACTAAAATATATCTGATTTGCTTTCAGTTTGCCTGAAATCACATTTTTGAAGAACTGTTCTCCCGACATATTCGCATCAACACCTGTCAGATGCATAAAATCCTTGCGCCGAAATACAACCTCTATCGTTCTCCCTTCAAAAACATATAAAAAAGTTCGTCCCACCATCTGGGCATCATATTTTAATGCGACCTCTTTAATAGTCGCTATGATTTGTATCTTATCCTCTACTTTACCCATTTCGTGTCCTTTTTATCCTCAATACAGAAAAAGCGGGCGATCAAAAACCGCCCGCAATCATCTTAAAGTTGCGTGTTTTTCTGCTGGCCGTCAGCCTCGGCATCCTGGCGAATGCCTATGTGCCACGGGAAATTTAAGTCCCCCGTGCGGACTACACCTATATCCCAGGTGCCAGGCTCGATACCCTGGCGAGTACCTATGAGCCGTGGGCTTTACCCTGCCCCACGCGCAGTACAGCTTTAACGTGCCGCCGCACGAAAAGTATCTCTACTTCTGCCTCTATTATATGCAATCCAGTCCCAAAAATCAATCGTTTCTAAAGAAAATATTTTAAGATTTCAGCTATAAAATGGGGCAGTAACGCATCGCCAGATCCTGTTATGGAGTTCATCAAGATTTTATTCTCACCTTTTTACAACTTAGATTCTGACATAAGCAGTTGCCGGTCCTGAACCGACCTTTGCAATATAACCACTCTTAACCAGGTCGGTAAGAGTACGCTCAACTGTTGTCCAGGCTATGCCGATATCGGCATAGCGTTGATAACGGAGCAAAGGATACGATAAATCTTTCCTGTACAAAAGGCGAAATTTCAGTTGAATTTGAACATTAATTGTGTATAGGGAGTGTAAACGCTCCCTATACATTTTTAAGGAATTCCCTGTCGGATGCATGATGGATGCTGATGCTACGTTGAGTCCGTTTCAGTTATTTCAACTGCAGGCCATCTTTAAATGCATTTCCAACTCGCTCCGTGACCTTATAGTAGCCATGTGTATATGGATCGAATGCAATAGCCGCGACCTTTATGATATCTACGATATCGCCATTCATGACAGACTCATCCGCTGTGGTGTTGACCACCTTCCCGATTACGCCGCAGCCATATTCCCCGTCCTGATACTGTATAAATTCGCACTCCATGCAAAGAGGAAATTCATTGATGATCGGGGCATCCACACGCTCCGACTTTGTTGTGGTAAGACCGCTCTTTTCAAATTTGTCGGGCGTGTTGTTCCCGGATACAACACCGAAATAGTCGGCTTCCACCACATGCGCCGCATCCGCAATACTTACCGTAAAAGCCTTTCTCGCTTTGATATTTTTTACCGTCTTGTGTGTCTCCGTCAGGTTCAGAATCACCTGGTCTCTTTCAAGCATCGTTCCCCATGCGGCATTCATCACATCCACGCTGCCATCCTCATTATAGGTTGCAATCATCAGTACCGGCATCGGGAAAATGGCTTCCGTCGTTTTAATATTTTTTCTCACGAAAAATTCCTCCTGTAATTATTTATCAGGACAATATCAGGTATGCATTCTTCTTGTCCTGTGACTGAAACTATGGTATCATGGCATAGACAGATTTACAAGTACCTACATTTTTGTAAGGTACTTATCCGGAGGTTGGCTATGGAAGGAAAACGGATTGAAGACGCAAATTTTGAAGATACGGGATACAGCTACACGCTCTCGCTCATTTCAGGAAAGTATAAACCGGTCATTCTCTACTGTCTGATGGAATATGAACCGGTACGTTTTAACGAGATGCAACGGTATATCAAAGTCGCTGACAGAACATTGAGCGCAAATCTGAAGGAGTTGGAAGCGGATGATCTCATCATCCGGCACGTGTATCCGCAAATTCCTCCGAAAGTGGAATACTCCCTGACGGAAAGAGGTCATTCGCTTGTCAGGGTATTGGATCAGTTGTGCGAATGGGGAAACCAGAACAGAAAAAATTGAGAATATGAGGTGACTATCTGTGCCATTTAAAATCATCCGAAACGACATCACAAGAGTAAAGGCAGACGCCATCGTAAATACAGCCAATCCGCATCCGATTTATGCGTCCGGGACGGATACCGCCATTTACAAAGCCGCTGGCGCGGAACTCCTTCTTGCAGAGCGGAAAAAGATCGGGGAGATGGAACGCGGTCAGGCTGCGGTCACTCCTGCCTTTGCACTTCCCGCGAGGTATATTATACATACTGTAGGACCAGCCTGGGTGGACGGAAAGCATGGAGAGTTTGATGTTCTGTCTGCCTGTTATGAGAACTGCCTCGCAAAGGCCGCGGAGCTCCACTGCGAAAGCATTGCCTTCCCGTTGATCGCGACTGGTGTGTATGGATTTCCGAAAGATCGGGCGTTGCAGATTGCTGCCTCTGTAATCAGTCATTTTCTTCTGTCGCATGAAATGCAGGTGATACTGGTTGTCTTTGACAGGCACGCGTTTGAACTCTCCGGGAAGCTGTTTCAGGATGTGGACGCGTTTATTGATGAAAACTATGTCTCGAGACAGCGTAAGGAAGAATACCCGTCTTTCAATGATGGTACAGACGAAGCAGAACGAAGCAGGCGGCTTCGGCTTGCTGAAAGCCGCAGGATTTTAAGTGAACCGGATCAGTCAGTATCCGGAATGCCGGAAACCATCAGATGTCCGGAACCGGAGCCGCTCTATTCTTCGCAGATGTCTGCGCCGATGCCTCAGGCGTCCCGGATCAGCCTGGATGATGTGCTGGGAAATGTCGGGGAAACTTTTCAGCAAAGACTCCTGCATCTGATTGACGACAAAGGGCTTACGGATGTAGAGGTTTATAAACGGGCCAAGGTATCCTGATGTTTTCAGATTTTGAAACGCAGACCCGTCAGATGCTGACGGAAAATCTGCTGATGATTGGCTGCTGTGTCTTCTACTTGGCATGGTGGCTGATCACGTTTAAACCGGAAGGAGCAATCAAAGGCATCCGGAGCGGGTGGCTTCTGATCCCGGCTCTGTTGTTTGGAGTAGCGGCGGTCATGCGCATTGCACAGGGAAGCGGCACTGTGGAGAGCAATGCGTTATTGTTCCCGCGGAGTGCTGTGCTGATCAGCGGCGTAGTCGTTTATGTAGTCCTGCTGGTGGGGACCAGTGTCCTGTTAAAGCGGCAGGTGACGACGGAGCTGTTCCTCATTGTTGGCTGGACGACTCTGATGTTTCTGGATCTGAACGCCCTGTTTGCGCAGGGACAGTTTACGAGATCAACAGTGATCCTGCTTCTTATCATTACATTGATCGCCGCATTTGTCAGCATGATCTGTTATCTGCTCTATTATAGACTGGATAAGGTGAAGGGCTACGTAGACGGCATGATACCGCTTCTCCTTGTGGCGGTTGTGATGGCTGTGGTCACGGCAGGAGTCATGATCTCCAGCAGGTGATTTGCGGAAAGCAAAGTAAGAAGAACAGACGAGAATGATGAGGAACATGATATGGCTGATAAAAGAGTAAAGGCGACAATGAGCAGGGTGCAGGATGAAATCGAGCCCTTTGTGAAAAAGCATATTTTCGGCCGAGATACGGTTGATGCAAAGTATATCCGGCAGATTGCTGTTCTGCTTCTGAATCAGTATAACAATGTTTCCATTTCGCAGGGGCTGGATCAGGGTAAAAATGGGAAGCCATGGCTGAAAATATCGGTAAAGTCATTTCCGTTTGGGGAAGACAAAATACTGGAAATCACGGGTGTTCCAAAAGAGAATAAGAAGAAAGATAACCTGGACTGGATAGACCACATAGAGGAATTTGAGGCTTTTATGGATGATTAACCATCTTTTCAGAATTTGACGGAGGAAAATCAGAATGAATGAGATGTTGCAGACAATCATGGAACGCCGTTCCATACGGAAATATAATGACAAACCGGTCACGGAAGACCAACTGACCGACATTCTGGAGGCTGGACGCTATGCCCCGACCGGAGGGAACTGCCAGACAGTTCACTTTGTCGTGATTATGAATGCTGAAATCAGAGAGAACCTGCGGGGACTGGTTCAGGAAGCTTTTTTACAGATGGATCTATCCGATGATCAATATGCCAGTATCCAGAATTCCATCCGGCTGTCCAGGCGTGGAAATTATGCGTTTGATTATCATGCGCCGATTTTGGTTGTGGTGTCGAACAGAAAAGGATATCCGAATGCGGTCGCGGATTCTGCCTGCGCACTGCAGAATATGATGTTGGAAGCGGAAAGCCTGGGAGTCGGCTCCTGCTGGATCAATCAGCTGCACTGGCTGGATGAAAATCCGTCCATTCGCGAATTTCTGGAGCCACTTGGCATCAGTGCAGAGGAAACGATATGTGGCGCTCTGGCTCTTGGAAATTATGATGAAAAGCAGCCTGTAAAACCGAGAACCGGAATGCAGGTGGATTATATCAGATGATATACAGTTGAGATTTACGGCGTCTCTCGAGGTATCTGACTGGCGTATCAGAGAAGGAAAAACTGTGAAACAGATTGGAAAGCTGACCTGATGATCTGCTGAGGATGAAAAAAGGGACGTCTGGAACCCGATGAGAAGGGGCTCTGAGGCGTCCTTTTTGGCACCCGGAAACGAGGAAAAATTGTCCACTTCATTAACATTTTTCCTCGTTTTTTTGCGATTTGTCCACTTCATTAACAGAAATTTTTACGATAAACGGCATCAAATCAGGACAAAACCGGACAGCGCCGACAAAACTTTTCAAAAAGAAAAAACCCCGGAAAATGGCGTATTTCCGGGGTTTTTGAGCTGTTTTGATTGATTTTGAAGAGCCGATTATCTCTTTGAAAACTAGGGTGCTCTTCTTGCGGCTTTGAGGCCGTATTGGGTAATTTTTAGAGGCGTTTTTCCTTGATTTTAAAGGCTTTTTGAGAAATTTGCCTCCGTTTTGACCACTTCATTAACAGTAAAAAATGGGGCAGTAGAGCGTCGCCAGATTCTGTTATCATCAAGGCTTTATTCTTACCCTTATCCTTACTTGCCGTTTTGGCTGTTCAAATATTCCACAAGTTCATGCACTGTTGTTACCGGGTTGCTGCTCCGGCTCAATATGATTACATGATCACCGTATAATTGCTCTAACCTTTCCTTTGCCCGTTGGATGGCTGCGGGTTGACAGGGTAAAAGCTCTTGATACACATCCTGATTTTTCGCATACTTTTCCAGCCTTCCTTCACTCCGCAGCAAATGCAAAACCTCATCGGCATCCTTCAAATAGCCATTCTGTTTTGTGAAATGCAACAGATACCAGTATTCAAAGCATGGATTGGAATAGGCGATATGGCAGCCTTTTTGCTTCGCATATTCCGAAGCATTCCGCAGAGCCGCATCTGAGTTTTCATCACAATCAAAAACACACCAGATCTGATCTCCATCGTTTGGAAAGTAATCCGCATGAGAAATCAACGTCCTTGCATGCTTCACCAAATGCTCCGCTGCAGTATGCTTTGAGGAAATTGGTACTACATCTACAAGGCAGTTTCTGGTTCTGAAGTGTCTGAAATAGTTTGTTTCCGTTTCTTTTCCCTCGCAGATAATATAAATGACCGGCCTGCGTTTACGCCGTCTGGCACGATCCGGGTCATACTCTTTTCTCATTTTTGCCATAACCCGTCTCCTCCGATAAAAGGCACCGCTCCAAAACGCCCCTGTAAATAGCCCTTGCGGATATTCTCACCCTTCCTGGGAGAAAATGTAGACAATGAATATATTTCAGTAGCGCAGGAGCGCTCATTTTTTTCTGCAAACCAGATCTGGTCTCTGCGCAGG
>JAJQBS010000055.1 GCA_021203145.1 Lachnospiraceae bacterium
CCCTGCTGGGAGCCCCAAAATAGGTTTTAAATGCAGGTTATACGACTTTTAGGATCAGAAAACGGCCAGGAGGCATTTTCTGTAAAGCTTTATATAAGTATGCATAAGTATGCAAAAGCATTTGCATCTTGTGCATCAAAATGGAAAGGAGCGGGCTATTATGAGTAAGGGTTTTGATTATACGGCGATCACACTCGTGATCATCGGGGCGGTAAACTGGGGGCTGATCGGTTTCTTCCGGTTGGATCTGGTAAACCTGATTTTCGGCAATATGACCTGGATCTCCAGACTGATTTACGCACTTGTGGGCCTGGCAGGGCTGTATCTTCTCAGTCTTTACGGACGGGTTACATCATTCGGAAAAGGAGATTAAGCTTTGATAATCGGATAGGGGAACGCTTTTCTCCCCTGTCCGCCGCGCCAGGCCGCGTCGTCTGGCTTTAGCCAGAAAAATTCCTTACGTGGCCAGTGTGCATAAAAAGGAAAAGGTCAGAGGAGAATCACTCTCCCCTGACCGGCGTGCCATATGTATGTTCAAAATCTATAATTCTGTAATAATATTCTCTTTGAATTTCGGATCAATATCGTCAGCCTGCAGGGAAATGCTGATGATAAAAGAAAGATGAAACTTTTCGCCGATCCCGTGCAGCGAATCCAGAATCGTGTTTGCCGCAGCGGGGCTGTCCGCCTTCGCGATCGTGAGGAAACTGTCAAGATACAACTGTTCCAGATCATGGTCCTGTGAAATAATACCGTATATAAAACCAATAAATTCTTCGCTGGATTTCAGGTCAAAGCCTGACATGTCGATGAGCCGCACCCTATTATTCAGCTCATACATATGCTTTGCGTTTTTGTCAAGATAAACGATACTGCCATGTGCTGTTTTGATCTCGGTATTTGCCCTGTCAAGCAATACCTTTGTTTTACCTTTCCCCTTGTTGCCTAAAATTAACTGTATCATGGGCGTTTCCTCCTTTAATAGCGGTAAAATTTCATTTCATGAGCCAATTATAGTCTATTTGGCTGGAAATTACAACATCATTTTTCATTCGTTCCAGATCATAACACTGAGCTGAAGCGTAATAACACGGTGGCTGATTACACCGTGAATACCCGCATGCTTTTATACAATCAGCGAAAGCAGAGAGTTCATCTCAGTATAGAGCGTTTCCTTTGACTCGGAATGCAGGATAATCGCAAGATACGGGTTGCCATACAAATCCTTTGCCAGAAGGGCCAGACAGGAGCCCGCGTCATTGGTCGTACCGGTTTTGCCGCCGTAGACGATGACGCCGTCCGGGGCCGTGGCGTCGCCTGTAAAATACAGGTTCGTGGAATCCCAGGTGACCGCTACCGAGTTGCCGTCCGCGTCCGTATATTCCGCATAATAATTTTTGCGGTTGATGATGTCCATAAAGGTGTCATACTGCATGGCCTCATTGAATATCAGGTAAATATCATATACCGTCGTATAATGCTCCGAGTCCGTCAGGCCGTGCGGGTTTGTAAAATGCGTACCCGTCGCGCCAAGGGATGCCGCCTCTTCATTCATAAGCTCCACAAAGGCGTCCACACTTCCTGCAATATGCTCGGCGATCACCATCGCGGCATCATTGCCGGACACGACCATCATTCCGTAGAGCAGCTGCCTGAGCGAGAGGACGTCCCCCACCTTCAGGTCGGCGACAGAGGAACCCTCCTCAATATCGAGAGCTGTGCTCGTGACCGTCACCTGATCGTCAAGGTTGCCATATTTTAATGTGACCAGGGCGGTCATCACCTTGGTGATGCTGGCCGGGGAGCGCTTCGTAAATACGTCCTTCGCATAGAGCGTTTCCAGATCGTTGATGTCAAAAAGAGCTGCGGAATAAGCATCCAGCGACACTGCGGACGTATTGATATCCCCGGTGGCAAGGCAGAGCTCTGAGGCATACCCCTCTTCCGTGTCGAGCTCGCTTAAGATGGTTCCCAACCCAAAAGCCGTGTCCGTACTGCTGTACGAAAAGGACAGCGTGTAATCATGGGAGCGATAGACCATATAATAAACAAGAAAGCCCATGCATGCGGCCAGTCCAAGCAACAGTGCAAGGATCGCGGCAAGACGCCGGTTCCGTTTCTTTTCCAGTTTTTCCTGCGTGAGTATTCTTGCCCATTCGCGCTCGGTATAGCCGAGACGCACACGGGCGTCCTCCTTATCTGTACATTTCACGCCACTCAAGGTCTCCTTTTTCCAGTGATTTCAGAAGCATCTCGGCCGATGCAATATTGGTAGCCAGAGGCACATTATGAGTGTCGCAAAGGCGGATCACCTTATTGATGTCCGGCTCGTTCGGCCTTGCTCCCAGCGGATCGCGGAAGAAGATCATCAAATCGATCTGTCCCTGTTCGATCATTGCTCCAAGCTGTTCCTCCCCGCCGATATGACCCGCAAGAAGCTTGTGGATCGTCAGCCCGGTCGCCTCCTCAATCAGCCTTCCGGTGGTGTCGGTCGCGTAGAGCTGGTTCTTCGCAAGAATACCGCGGTAAGCGATGCACAGGTTCTGGATCAGCTTTTTCTTTGCGTCGTGTGCGATAAATGCTACATTCATTTTGGTAATCCCCCTTTGATATTGATACAAACCACTAACTTCTAAACGATAACTTCTAACCACCGACCACTAATCACTGGTACCTCTTCGTCTGAAGCCCGACATTCAGTACAAACCCGATACCGATGCAGAAGCTGACCAGCGATGTCAGGCCATAGCTGACAAAGGGAAGCGTCAGGCCGGTGTTCGGCAGCAGGCCGGTCGCCACGGCGATATTGACAAAGCTCTGAAAAGCAACGAGTACACCGACTCCGCAGGCAATCAGAGTCCCGGAAAGCGCTTTTGCCCTCCTGCCAATCAAAAAGCATTCCAGGGCTATCAGAAATTCCAGAAGGACAATGATACAGCAGCCAATAAAGCCCAGCTCCTCTCCTGCCACCGCGAAGATAAAGTCTGTCTGATCCTGGGACACAAAACCGCCGTTCTTTACAGATTCTACATCATCATTGTCCAGGCCTTTGCCGTAAAGCTGCCCGGAGGCGATGGCTTTGATGGAATTCTGCTGCTGCATGGAGTCCGACGGATATTCGTCCGGGTAGAGCCATGCATAGATACGAGTCATCTGATATTCCTGGATGATCGTCTGGTCCGGCTGCATGATCAGACTAATGAAAATGACCCCGACCGGTATGCAGACAACCAGGATACTAAATATAATTTTGTAGCTCAGTCCCGCCGTAAAAATCAATGCGCAGAATACCAGAGCCAGCACGACCGTCGTGGACAGATCCGGTTCTCTCAGGATGAGAAAGAGCGGGGTTCCGATCAGAACCATCGAAGTAAGAATCGTCCGCGCCGTGTTGATTTTCTCCTCCCGATCCTCAAAGAACCGGGCGAAAAAAAGGATCAGCATGATTTTCGCGATGTCGGAGGGTTGGAATCGGAACCCGCCGATGGTAAGCCATCTGGTTGCGCCTCCTCCCGAGGATCCCAGGCTGCTGACGATGACCAGAAGCAGCAGAACGATGGCGCCAAGATAGATCAGCCAGTTAAAATTCAGGATCCATGTATAGTCCATCAGAGAAAGTACGATCATCAGTATCAGGCCGAGTACGAGCCCAAAAATCTGTCTGGACATATAGTCGGACTCTGCGCTGCCAACCACCAGGATCCCCAGGATCGACAGCACAACCACCCAGAGAATCAGGCGGAAATTATAGTTACTTAACTTGTATTGTCTTAACATCAGACATTCCCCTTTTTATATAAAGAAAAGAGAGCCGTATTTCCATATTGTCGTCATCAACTGGAAAGTATTTTGCAAGGACATCCGTAAGCTCCCCGCGCAGCTGGTCGATTGTCGCCGGGTCGCGCTCTACCCGGTCTGCTGACACCGCAAGCCGGGCGCGCGCCTTCGCGATTTCTCCCGACGTAAGCAAAGTCCTTTTTGATCCTGTTTTCA
Source organism: Lachnospiraceae bacterium (assembly GCA_021203145.1). Taxonomy (GTDB): domain Bacteria; phylum Bacillota; class Clostridia; order Lachnospirales; family Lachnospiraceae; genus Choladousia. The sequence continues at coordinate 3,994 of JAJQBS010000055.1, forward strand.
TTTCATGCCCAGAGCCTCCGCAATCCGGTGGAACAGGCTGGAGTGCTCCTGCATATGCACCAGCGGGACGGTCTCTCCGAGAATACGCCGCGCGATATTCAGGTACGCGTTTCCCGCCTGCGAGCTGTTTCCGAGAACCGGCTCGCCATGGTTAGCCGCGATAACAACACTTTCCTCATCCGGCACGGCTCCGATCAGGTTGACAGAAAGAATATCCAGCACATCCTCAACGGACATCATCTCCCCGCGCCGGACCATATCCATGCGGATCTGATTGATGATGAGGTCGATTTTACGGATCCCTGCAGATTCGAGCAAACCGATAATCCGGTCGGCGTCCCGGATGGCGGATACTTCCGGAGTCGTGACGACGATCGCGCGGTCGGCCGCAGCGATAGCGTTGCGAAATCCCTGTTCAATTCCCGCCGGACAATCCATGATAACATAATCGAAGCTTTGCCGCAAGGTTTCTGAAAGCTTAATCATCTGTTCCGGTGTAACCGCGCTTTTATCGCGCGTCTGCGCGGAAGGGAGAAGGTAAAGCCCCGTATAGTGCCGGTCGCGGATCAGCGCCTGCCTGACACGGCAATTCCCCTCGATCACATCGACAAGGTTGTAGATAATGCGGTTTTCAAGTCCCATCACCACATCCAGGTTTCTCAGTCCGATATCCGTATCCACCAGCACGACTTTTTTGTTCAGACGGGCCAGCCCGGCCCCGATGTTTGCGGTGGAAGTTGTTTTCCCGACACCGCCTTTGCCCGATGTAATTACGATTACTTCACTCATAGCAGATCCTCCGATTTTTTATTATGCTTATCATTGGTGTATCAGGAGAAACGCGCTCTCTTACATTCGTCCGTGGCGGCAGGCACTTCTGCCCGTAATCATGTCAGGCAAGATACTCGCACAGCGTCTCATTGGTAATTGATTTCATCTGAAGATGGTTGTCCTTTACAAAGGCAATTTTCGGATCCGCCGGATACTCCCCGGTATCCTTCTTTTTTATAATCGCGCTCCGGGCCGCGAATCCGGCAATTTTGAGCAGGGCAGGCTTCATGGTAAGAGCGGCTACAAAGCACGCCGTGTCGCCTCCCGCGCCCGCATAGGCAGTACCCATGCAGCAGCCGAGAATTACGATATTTCCCTTTGATGTGACCGAGGCGCCGGGATTGACATCCCCTAAAATCACAATGCTTGTCTCCGCCTCCAGCGATTGCCCGGAGGTGAGCGTACCGCGGTGAAACAGACCTTCGTCCTGTTTCTTTTTTTCCAGAGCGTGCATCACGGCCTCCTTATAATACTCGGCCGATTCCTTTTCTTCGTCTACAATGCACAGGACCTGAATCGTGGAATTCTGCACGATCACGTCGACGAGCTGTGTTTCCTCCTTTCGTGTAAGAACTCTTCCGCGAAAGGTCAGAGCAAGCTTCGCATGCTTGAAAAAACCGGCTGATGAGGCGAACTTCTCTCCCACCGCGACAAGCAGCTGCTCAAAGGGCAGGTCTGCGGAAAGGTTTACAATCAGCCCATAGGGATTACTTTTCAGAATGACCGCGCTGCGTTCCATATGCACCCTTCTTTCATGTTATGTCCATACTCGCGCAGCGAATGTGGATATTGCCTGTGATGGCATCTCGAATCAGTCCTCCCACTCGGTATCGGTATCCACCGTGTAGGCATGTCCTGTGATCAGAGTGTCTTCCTCGTCAATCCCATAATAATAGGAAATGACATTTCTTGCAAGTGTCGCCGCATTTGCGGAGGTATAACCGTTCGCGATCCGGACGACGATACCGATCTCCGGGTCATCGTACGGGGCATATCCGATAAAGGTCGCGTGGTTCGGCTGGCTGGTCGTGATCTGTGTCGTTCCGGTCTTACCTGCCATAGCCACTCCGGTGAATCCGGAGAAGGAGTCATGGTTCTGCACCATCCCGCGCATACCGGCATGGATTGCGTCCCAGAGGTCATCGCTCAGTTCAACCGTGCTTCCTACCTCCGGCTCATTTTCTTCCAGAACACTCCCGGAGGAGTCTGAGGTATATTTTACCAGTGTGAGGTAATAGCTGGTGCCGCCGTTCGCGATCGTGCTGACATAGCGGGCCAGCTGTGTGGCCGTGTATGTGTGATCAGACTGGCCCATCGCAGCCTGCGGGGACGCGCTCGTTGCGAAGTGCGGAGACGTCTCTGAGACCTCCACGCCGGATTTTTCCGTCAGGCCGAACATCTCGGCATACTTTTTGAGAAGCTCAATCCCCGCGTCGTCGCTGTAGGTTCCGGTCATGGCGCTGAGCCGGTAGCCGACCGTGTTAAAGTAATAGTTGCAGGACTCCGTAAGGGCGGTCTGCAGGGTGATCGTGCCATGGCCGTACTCGTTCCAGCAATTGATTACGGGGTCGACGAGGTCAAACGTGCCGGTACAGGTGATCCCCTCGCTGATCGTGACGACCCCTTCTGTGACGCCGGCCGCGGCAGAGACGATTTTGAAGGTGGAGCCGGGGGCGATGGCCTCCTGTGTCGCGCGGCTGTAGAACGGCGAGGAGCTGTTGTAGAGCAGCGAATAATAGTAATCATCGTCCATATCGTTCGCCAGGCGGTTGTTGTCGTAGCCCGGATAGCTGACACATGCCAGCACCTCGCCCGAATTCACATCTGTGATCACGACCGCGCCGGAACAGGGCGTCAGGCCGAGCTGGGACGGGGTGATCTCCAGATTGTAGATCTTGTCCATCAGGAAGGTGTAACCGCTTAAGGATCCACTCTCCAGCCTCTCATACTGGCTGGTATTCATCTCCAGCACATCCTGGTCAAAGAGCAGCATACAGATCTGCTCACCGGTGATGCGCTGTTCCTTCAGCATGTAGCGGTAGACCAGCCTGCAGAAATCATCATCATACAGATATTCCGCAATATAATCCGCGATCGCGGAATACATTTCATCTGAATCCAGATACTCACTGTCCACATTCAGCTTGGATACGTCAATCCAGTTCTGCGAGATCGCGTAAGTCAGATACTCCTTCAGGCTGATGGAGGAATCGTCCGTCCAGGCAATGTAGGTCGCGTCGGTCTTGTCGATGGCGTCCTCATTGAGAATGCCGGTATCCTCCATCAGCATATTATTGACGATGTAGGAGACATAGACCTGGTATTCCTCGTCCAGATCCGCATATACAGTCGGGTCATCCGAGAGCAGCTCCTGGCGGATCACAGAAAAAATTTCGGACGCTTTCGTCAGAAACGCCTGATAAACCGTCTGCTCATTTTCGGACGCGTCCGACGATTTCAGGTGGCTGACGCTTAAAATATTGTTTTCAAACAGCGCGTAGTACAGATCATAATAGGCGATGTACACTTCATCAGCGGAGGTCAGGTTTTCCGTGTTGTACTCCTCGACCGGGATGACCTTCGTGTAGAGAATGCCGGCAATTTCCTGCTCCAGCATCTGGTAGGCTGCCTGCTGTAATTCCACGTCGATCGTCAGGTACAGGTCGTTGCCGGCCTGTGCGTCCACATGGGAAATGACTTCCTGCGTCTGGCCAACATAGTTTACATACAGCTGCTCATAGCCCTTTGTCCCCTGGAGTGTCGTCTCATATACGCTCTCCAGGCCGGATTTTCCGACGATATCTGTGGCGGTATATTCACTGTTGACCTCCTGCAGCTCTTCTAGTTCCTCTGAAGAAACCTGCCCGGTGTACCCGATCAGGAGGGACATGCATTCCGCGTAGTCATAGACACGGATATATTCTTCCGAAATGTCAATTCCCGGATAGTCCGAGATATTTTCCAGTATGCGGGAGACTGTCTGGTCGCTGACGCCCTCCGCGATCGTCACCGCCTTATAGCGCTGATAATTGTACGCGGCGATATTCGCGCGCAGCGCTACAAGCTGGAGGATTTCTTCCTGTGTGTAGGTGGCCGGGAGGTCATACTCCTCCAGTTCATCCTGCGTGATGGTGTCATCGAGAATCCCATAGCCGTAGAAGGTCTCAGAGCTGAACGTGGTGGTGCCGCCGCAGAGCAGGTTCATCAGCTCAGAAGCCTCAATATTCAGCTGGTCGGAGGTCAGTCCGTCATCTCCGGTAATACTGGATTTGCCGAAAATATCCGCCTTGAAACGGCTAAGTGTATAGCCGCTCGAATTGTAATACCAGGTGCCGTCCCTGGCAAGAGAAACCTTAAAATCCGCCACAACCGAATCAACCGAATCGCCCTCCTCCTCAATCAGCTTGATAATATGATAGAGGGTGCTGTTGATGGAAAGATTCTTTTCCTTCGTCGAATCATAGGTCTGGTCATCCTCAAATGTCACGCAGTTCGAAATCTCATTGTAGGCGAGCGGCACGCCATTGCGGTCATAGATATTTCCGCGCGCGCTGCTGATGGTCTTCTCCTTCAGGATGGACAGAGAAAAATTTTCCTGATAAGATTCCCCCATCACAATCTGCAGGTAAAACAGCCTCTGAAGCACGAGCGCCACGAGCAGAGCTGATATGACGATGAGGATAATCACACGCGTATTAACGGACGCGCCGGATGATTTTTTCCGAAAAAGCTTTAGCAAAACAGTCGATTCCTCCTTTACATGTCCCATCACAAAGGGATTCTAAATCGCGCGGTTCTCCAATCCGTGTCTCATATGATTATTCATCGGACAAAGAGAGCCCGCGGTTAATCCTGTAAAAAATCTGATAACAGATAATGGTCAGTATCAGGGTATAGACGACCTCCGGCAGAATAATCCGACCAAGGTAAAAAGGGAACTGGAAGCGTCCCCGCATTAAAAAACGAAAGAGATACTGAACGATTCCATATCCGAGATCGCAGATGGATATCAGTAAAATCGGAGTTTTGATATCGTCGTCGTAAAAGATCCGGTAAAAATATCCGCCAAAATATCCTACCCAGAGGTAGAGCAGGGCATTGAACCCGAGCGTACTCTCAAAATAAATATCCGTCAGCAGGCCGCAGAAAAACCCGATCAGCATTCCTTCCCGTCTGCCCCGCATCAGGGCAAAGGAAACCGTGAGTATAATCAGCAGGTTTGGTTTGATTTCTCCGATGGCGATCATGGGGCAGACCGTCGCCTGCAGCAGGACACACACCAGAATCAAAAGTGCCATGATAAGCTTTCGTTTCATAGAATTCTCTCCACCGCGCCGCAGATACCTGCCGCGCAAAGAACATCAGGCTATCTGGGATACCGGCTATTCCTCTTCTCCGGATCCGGAATCCTCATCTGCTGTTTCGGACTCTGTCTCCTGTGAGCCTTCCGCCGCAGATTCCGAAGCGTCGTTATCCTCCTGGCTGTCCTCCGTGGAAGAATCTGTACCGGAGTCATCCGATGAGGAGGGAGTATATTCCTTCAGCTCCAGGATCACCAGAACCTCCTGGAGGTGCCGGAAGTCGACAACCGGCGTGATATAACCGGATTTTGTCAGATTGTTTGAATCATTATTCAGCTCGCTGATATAGCCGATCAGAATGCCCGGCAGATAGTTCTCACTGATGTAGGAGGTCACTACCTTGTCGCCGACGTGTACGGCATTGTCCGCGTCCGTCAGGCGGGACAGGGTCAGGGAGCCTTCGTCTATCAGGGTCAGGTCGCCGCCAACCATGCACTGGTCAGACGTTGTGAAAACCATGGCGCTGACATTACTCTCATCATCAATGATTGCCCGGACAGTAGCCCAGCTGCTGCCAACCTCCGTGATAATTCCGACCAGCCCTCCGTCCGCAATGACGTTCATGCCCTTTTGGATCCCGTCATCGGAGCCCTTGTCAATGGTAAAAAGGTTGAACCAGTTGCCGGATTCCTTCGCGATAATATTTGCGCCCACCTTTTCATAGTCGGAATACTGCTCATCCAGGTCATAGAGCTCCCGAAGGCGCTCCAGCTCCTCGCGGTCCTGAATCAACAGGCTGTTCTCCTCTGTAAGGGTGGCGACCTGCTCCTTGAGCGACTCATTCTCCTCCCGGAGTGTCTCCACATCCTCGAAATTTTCCGTGACGCCGGACAGCCAGGTGCCAAAGCTGTTAATCCCTTTCTGCACCGGTGTGACAATGTACCCGCTCACCTGCTTGATCGGTGCGACAATGTCATTGTTTACAAAGGACAGGATGATCAGAAGCACGCAGAACACGGAAAGTCCTGCAAGCAGGTATTTATTTTTTAAATTATCGTCTGATTTTTTTCTCATCGCAATAAGATACCCTTGAGTAGTAAATTTACCGCATCGCGGCCAGATCGTTCAGTGTGTACGTGACAGGCTTCAGCTCTTTGTCGTTCATAATTTCAATCAGGCCGCGGATGGTGCTGTATTTTGGATCCTGAATGTGGTGGAGCGGGATGCCGATCTCCTTGCGTATGTAATCCGGAAGGTTCAGAATCATGGAAACTCCCCCGCTTAAGTAAATGCCTTCTTTTGAAATATCCTTCATAATCTGCGGAGGAAGGCGGTTATAAATCGAATTGATATTTTCTACGATAGAATCCACCGTATCAATAATCGCAACACTCACCGCCAGGGACGGAATTACTTCGGATTTTGGCAGACCGGATAACGTATGGATGCCGAATACCTTCTGCTCCAGTCTTGGACCATTGACCATGAAAGCGAGGTTGTTTTTGAGGGATTCGGCAGTCTTCTGCCCGATGGCAAGATTAAATTTGCGGCGCACCATGGTAGCGATATCCGCATCCATCTGCCTGCCGCCAATTTTGAGCGTCTGTCCGAGAATCACCTTTCCGGAGGAAATCACGGAAATCTCCGTCGTATCCGCGCCGATATTGACCAGCATATGTCCCCGGCCCGACAAAACCGGAAGCGCCGCGCTGACAGCATCCGAGAGTCCCTTGTCGACGAGACGGATTCTGCCGGAGCCGAGCTGCCCCTTCATCACCTGGAAAAAGGCCCGCTTCTCTACCTGCGTGATCTCGGTCGGCACAGCGATCAGCAGCGAAGAGGCACCTCCGAAGCGCCGGATCAGGTATTCCAGCAAAAGATCCATCTCTGTCAGATTCGCGATCACTCCGTTGGCCATCGGCCAGACAACTTCGATATTTGCAGGCTGTTTTTCGTATACAAGATAGGCCGCATCCCCATAGGCGAGGACGCTGCCGTTTGCGCGCAAAGCGACTACATTTCTGTTATAGAGAAACTTTTTGCCGTTTTTATCTCTGATTTTTATGGTATCTGTCCCAAGATCCAGTCCACATGCTCTCTGAAACAACATGTCTCTACCCCTTACCCTCCGGTCAGACTGCTCCCCCATCCGGCCAGATGCCCTGCTCCCTCATGCTGACGGCCTGGCAGTCGCCTATTATGATATGATCCAGCAGCTCGATGCCGAGCATGGAACCGGCTCTTCTCACACGCTCCGTAAGGCGGATGTCCTCCTCGCTCGGATCCGGGATGCCGCTCGGATGGTTGTGCAGCAGAATGATGCTGACCGCCTGATTGCGCACTGCCTCAATAAAAATCTCGCGGGGAGATATCATGGAGGCTCTGACCGTCCCTTTAGAGAGAACCATGTCCTTAATCAGTCTTCCCTTGCTGTTGAGCATGACCAGAATCGCGGTCTCCTGCTCCAGGTGACGCAGGTCTTCCATGTAATACTCTGCCACAGTCACTGGATCCCGGAAGGAGATCCCCTCGGAAAAACGGCTGCGGGAGATCCGCCTGGACAGCTCCGCTATGCATTTTAACTGTACCGCTTTGACCGTGCCCAGACCCCGCACCTTCATCAATTCCGCGACCGACATATGATAAATACCAAGAAGGCCGCTCTTCTCCCCATTTAATGAAAGGATCTTTCTGGATAGCTCAAGAGCCGATTCTCCCCGGGAGCCGGTGCGCAGAATGACGGAAAGAAGCTCGGCGTCCGAGAGACTCTCCGCTCCGTTTTCCAGGCATTTTTCATACGGCCGCTCCTTAGGGGGCATACTTTTCATCGTGCGCCGTTCATCAGGAGAGTGATTCTCCCCTGTCTTTGTTTTTGTATGTTCCATATACGCTGTTTTGTTCTTCCCCGGCCGTCCGGATTCTGAAATATGGAAAAAGAACCCGGACATTGAACTATTCTAGCACAAAAATCAGGTAAAGTACACAGCAGATTCTTAAATTTCAGGGTTGTTTCACGAACATTTTTTACCACGATTCCTTGCCTGGTGCAAAT
>JAJQBS010000103.1 GCA_021203145.1 Lachnospiraceae bacterium
CTGGTGAGTTTGAGGCGCTGGAGCTTCGCGACGGCGACAAGGGCAGATACCTTGGCAAGGGCGTGACGAAGGCGGTGGGGAATATTAATACCGTGATCAGAGAGGCGGTCGTCGGGCTTGACGCGGCGGATACCTATGCGGTGGACGCGGCCATGATTAAGGCGGATGGCACGAAGGACAAGTCGAATCTCGGAGCAAACGCGATTCTGGCGGTCTCGATCGCGGCAGCCCGCGCGGCTGCACTCTCACTGGAAATGCCGCTGTACCGTTTTCTGGGCGGCGTGTCTGGCAATCGCCTTCCGGTGCCGATGATGAACATTTTAAATGGCGGCGCCCACGCGACGAACACGGTCGATACGCAGGAATTTATGATTATGCCGGTCGGTGCGTCCAGCTTTAAAGAGGCGCTCAGATGGTGCGCGGAAGTGTTCCACAACCTCTCAAAGATCCTCAAGGCAAAAGGCCTGGCGACCTCGGTCGGCGATGAGGGCGGATTTGCGCCGAATCTTTCCAGTGACGAGGAGACCATCGAGACCATCCTGGAGGCTGTGAAAGCGGCAGGGTATGAGCCGGGCACAGATTTTATGATCGCGATGGATGCGGCCTCTTCCGAGTGGAAGAGCGAGAAGGGCAAGGGCTTTTATCATCAGCCGAAGTCCGGCCTTGATTTTACTTCTGAAGAGCTGATTGCCCACTGGGAGAGTCTGGTCGAGAAGTATCCGATCATCTCCATTGAGGACGCACTGGATGAAGAGGACTGGGAAGGCTGGCAGCAGCTGACTGCGAGACTCGGCGGCAGGGTACAGCTCGTAGGCGACGATCTGTTCGTGACCAATACGGAGAGACTGAAAAAAGGCATCGACAACGGCTGTGGCAATTCGATTCTGATCAAGCTGAACCAGATCGGATCGGTTTCTGAGACGCTGGAGGCGATTAAGATGGCACACAAGGCCGGATATACTGCGATTGCGTCCCACCGCTCCGGCGAGACAGAGGATACCACGATCGCTGACCTGGCAGTCGCGCTGAATACCTGCCAGATCAAGACCGGCGCTCCGAGCCGTTCTGAGCGTGTCGCGAAGTACAACCAGCTTCTCCGTATCGAGGAAATGCTGGGCGAGGCCGCCGTATATCCGGGTATGAGTGCGTTCAATGTAAAGAGATAGATTTTTCCACTAAAATAGCAATATGTGATTTATTGAAAAATACAGGATACGTATTTTAAAATACTGTATCTTGTATTTTTTTTATTTCTTCCATACATCATCTGCCAAAATTCGACAGGATATTACGAAATATTACAAAATTATTACATCACACATAATGTCGGTTAAAAATTGTTTCAGAATTCAAAAAAACGCGAAAATAAAGGGAATTTGCCGCGATGTCTGAATTCGATAATTCAATTAGCAGACGCAAAATTCGGGTAAAAAACCCGGGAAACCGCAAAAATGCAGGGGATTTTCGAAGAAAAAAATGGTTTTTGTCGAAAAAAATCGAAAGAAATATTACGAAATTGTGAAAAAAGTATTGACACAATAAGTGAGAACAGATATAATAAAGTCACCTGATAACGGCGGGTATAAACGATAAGGGGCATTTCCCGGTCCTCTGGGGAGACGGGTCGGAAAGGCCGCGACGAAAATCACATATGGTTTTAAACGCGGCACTGTTGCCGGATAGCGAATCCACGCGCGACCCGGCGCATGAGAATAAACGCACAGGAGAGTTTATATGCTGTTAGTGAACAGGGAAAGGACTTTGATTCGTCTCGCGAAATGCTCAAGATGTCTGAGGACTATTACGTTCTTACTGCTTGGCATATTCCTGACAGGCTGTCTTACGTGGATGATCTCGGAGTTTAACACAGGAGGGCGCAGCCATGTATATGCGGTTGGCTCTTCGACAGAGACCGGCAGCAGTCTGGAGATACAGGCCGGGCTGATGGGCGTGGTGAATGCTGTGGCAGATATGGAGCGATATTCGGACGTGACCAGAGTGGTCAGCGTGGCGGATTCAGAGAACGAAGTGCTGGCAGGAGCCAGCGGTGTAGACAGGAGAGCCATCCGTCAGTCGGTGTTCTCCCAGGCGACGTCGGAGGCGCGGCAGCTCGGCTATTACGCGCAGCAGACTGTTCTCAACAATCAGATGTCCTCGACGGATTATTATACGTTGCTTCGGATCGTTGAGGCAGAGGCCACCGGAGAGGATGTCATGAGCAAGATGATGGTGGCAGGCGTCGTGCTGAACCGTACGAAGGATTCTCATTTTCCAGACACAATCTATGGAGTCGTGTATCAGGATTCCCAGTTTCAGCCGACATCGGACGGGAGGATTTACTCCTGTACCGTGACCGATGAGACGATTGAGGCGGTAGACCGTGTTCTGGCCGGAGAGGATTATTCTCAGGGCGCACTGTTCTTCGTGGCGCGTGACGCTGCGGACACGTCGAATCTGGCCTGGTTTGATTCAAGCCTTGTCTGGCTGTTTGAATACGGAGGACATGACTTCTATACATACCAGAGTGACGGAAACTGACTGTCTGCAAACCAGAAAGATTATTTTCAGGAAAAAAGCTGTTGCATTTTCCATTGCAACAGCTTTTTTCCTGTGTTATGATAATATATGATACCCAGGGGGCTGAAATGGAACGACTGTGTTCCGATCCATGCCCGCGGGAACCGCAAAAACAAGAGGCATGCAGTAAAGGAAAAAGGATTAAAACAATGGATTTGATGTATAACAGTACGAGAAGCACGGATATTCAGGTGACAGCCTCACAGGCGATTTTGAAGGGCCTCGCCCCGGATGGAGGACTGTTTGTCCCGGAGCTTTTTCCGGCGCTTCCTGTTCCGGTGGAGGATCTCGCCGGGATGTCTTACCAGGAAACAGCTTATGCGGTGATGAAGCAGTTTTTGACAGATTACACGGAGGACGAGCTCAAAAGGTGTATCCGCAGGGCATACGACGGCAAATTTGACACGCCGCAGATTGCTCCGCTTGTCAGTGCTGGCGGCGCGTACTACCTGGAGCTGTTCCATGGAGCGACGATTGCGTTCAAGGATATGGCGTTGTCGATTCTGCCCTATCTGATGACGACAGCGGCAAAGAAGAACCATGAGACGAAAGAGATTGTGATTCTGACGGCCACCTCGGGGGATACGGGGAAGGCCGCGCTTGCGGGGTTCGCCGATGTGCCGGGGACAAGGATTGTCGTGTTTTATCCCAAAAATGGGGTGAGCCCGATTCAGGAGAAGCAGATGGTGACCCAGAAAGGGGCAAATACCTGTGTGATCGGCATCCATGGGAATTTTGATGACGCGCAGGCCGGTGTGAAGAAGCTGTTTTCGGATAAAAGGCTGGAGGCGGAGATTTCGGCGGAGGGCTTCTGTTTTTCCTCTGCGAATTCGATCAATATCGGCCGGCTTGTCCCTCAGATTGTTTACTATGTGTATGCGTACGGACGGCTGCTGGCAGACGGCGTATTAAAGGCTGGAGATCCGATGAATGTGGTGGTGCCTACCGGAAATTTCGGCAACATCCTGGCTGCTTTCTACGCGAAGAATATGGGGCTCCCGATCGGGAAGCTGATCTGTGCCTCCAATGAGAATAAGGTGCTCTATGACTTCTTCGAAACCGGGGTGTATGACAGAAACCGGGAGTTTATTCTGACATCCTCACCGTCGATGGATATCCTGATTTCCAGCAATCTGGAGCGCCTGATTTACCATGCGTCCGGTCGGGATGCCGCGAAAAACGCCGCGCTGATGGGTGAGCTTGCCCGGACGGGCCGCTATGCTCTGACGGAAGAGATGGCGGCCGCCATGCGGGATTTTGCCGGCGGCTATGCGACAGAGGAGCAGACCTTTGCAGAGATCCGACGGGTATATGGGCAGTGCGGATATGTGCTGGATACCCACACGGCGGTTGCTTCCAGTGTGTACCATACCGGATTCGCGCAAAAATGCGGTGATGTGCCGGCGGTGATTGCTTCGACGGCCAGCCCGTATAAATTCGCCCGCAGCGTGATGACGGCGATTGATCCGCGCTATGCCGGGATGGAAGATTTTGCGCTGATTGACGAGCTCTACGGGATTTCCGGGATCAGGATTCCACGCGCGATTGAAGAGATCCGGACGGCGCCGGTGCTGCACGACACTGTTATTGAAAAGGATGAGATGGAGGCGGCTGTGAGACGTTTCCTTGCTCGTTAGGAGCTTAAAAATAATTTCCTGCGAGAAATAGCAGAATTTTGATTCCGGCTTGTCCGGATCAGGAGCTTAAAATCATTTCCTGCGCGAAATGGCAGAATTCCCGTTCCGGTTTGCCGGGCAGGGAGTTGCGTATGAAATCAGATACAGAAGGGAGAATATACATTGGATACTTCTTTTTATTTAATGATAGATATTTTTGTGACTGGCTGCGGAATTTATGTGGTGGCGCAATATTTGTTTATGGCGCGGACGCATGAGCTCAGGAAGAACATGCTCCTGCCGAAGGAGATCCCGGTCGAGCGCTGCAAGGATGTCGAAGGCTATATCCAGGCGATAGGTAAAAAACAGCTCGTGTTCGGCCTGGCTGCCACGATCTGCGGAATTATTTCTCTGCTGCAGGATCTGCTCGGCTCGGTGAATATTTATATCTCTATGACGGCGATGGTTGTGTTCATTGTTTTGTGCATCTGGTACGGGCGCGCGTCAAAGCAGGCGATTGAGAAATTCTGGTAGGATCCAGCAGGCGGCAGGGAGGACAGGCGCGTGAGCGGTCACGCGCCGTCAGCCGGTGCTATGAGTGGCTCCAGCTGCCGCTGGTGATTTGGTCACAGAGAGGGGAAGAAGATGTCTGGTAAAAATGACAGGGTTTTTGGCTTTTTCAGATCGTTTTTTATCGGCCTGGCGGTCGCGCTGCTGATCCTTCTTGGCGTAATCGGGTACAGGCTTTATACGAGTGCGACAAGGGAGATAGAGGATTCGGATCTTGTCTATGTGGACGATACGGAAGGTACGGAGGAAGAGACCGGAAGCATGGCTGACGATGCTTTGGAGACAGAGATGACAGGCACCTCCACTGAGACTTCGGGGGAGGAAGCAGATGGCACGGCTGCGCAGTCCGCGGACGGGCAGGACGGGGACGGTACGCAGGAGTCGTCGGATGTGGAAGCCTCTGCGGCTGCCGGCTCTGTGACTGATGCGGATGATACGTCAGGAAATGCGGATACGGATGGGTCAGATGCAGACAGTTCGGATTCTGCGGATGAAACAGACGCGAATACGGCTATTGAAATTGACGGCGAGGTTGTGTCTCTGGAGGAGACGGAGGCGGCGGAAGAATCCACCGGCGTGTATTCGACCCTGAATGCGGCCTGCAATTTCCGCAGCGAAGCGGGCTATGAGGATGCCGATGGAAATGATACGACGATCAGCACCTGCGCAGCGGGTACGGTAGTAGAAGTGCTTGAAGAGGTCGGCGGCTGGACAAAGGTTAAAATCGACGGCGTAGTCGGCTATGTGGGGGCGCAGTTTATCACATCCACGGATTCAGACGGCGATTAACCGGGATTTTCAAATACGAGTAAAAAGAAACGGGAACAGAGAGGAAAATACAAAGATGATACTTTCCTGTCAGAATATTTCGAAGGCCTTTGGAACAGATGTGATCGTGTCAGACGCATCCTTTCACCTGGAGGAACGGGAAAGAGCCGCAATTGTCGGGATCAATGGGGCCGGCAAGACGACGATCCTGCGGATGATCGCCGGGGAGCTTGACCCGGATCAGGGTGTGATATCCATTGCCCGCGGCAAAAAGCTGGGCTATTTAAGGCAGCATCAGGATGTGAACAGCACCTCATCCATTTATGAGGAGCTGCTGGACGAAAAAAAAGACCTGCTGGCGATGGAGCAGTCGCTCCGGGACATGGAGACCCGGATGAAGGAGTTTGCGGCCGGTTCAGCAGGGGGATCCTCATCGGACGAGTATGCGGCGCTTATGGAGCGGTACAACCGTGTTTTGACGGAATTTGAAAATCAGAACGGATATGCCGTCCGCAGTGAGGTGACGGGTGTTCTGAAAGGCCTTGGATTTTCGGAAGAAGAATTCGATAAGCCGGTCTGCACGCTCTCCGGCGGACAGAAGACACGTGTGGCGCTCGGCAGGCTGCTTCTGTCCGAACCGGACATCCTGCTTCTGGATGAGCCGACAAACCACCTGGACATGAATTCCATCGCATGGCTGGAGGGCTATCTGCAGAATTATGACAGAGCAATCCTGATTGTTGCGCACGACCGCTATTTTCTGAATCGGGTCGTCACGAAAATATTTGAGCTTGACAACGGCCATGTGATGACCTTTGAGGGCGATTACAGTGCCTACTCGCAGAAAAAAGCACAGCTGCGTGAAATCCAGTGGAAAGCATATCTGAACCAGCAGCAGGAAATCCGCCGCCAGGAGGCGGTGATTACGAAGCTGAAATCCTTTAACAGGGAAAAATCAATCCGGCGGGCCGAGAGCCGGGAAAAAATGCTGGATAAAATGGAGACTCTGGAAAAACCTTCGGAAATCAGGGCTGACATGCATCTGCGCTTTTCACCCCGCACACCCAGTGGGAATGATGTCCTGACGGTGCAGCATCTTGCGAAGGCCTGGCCTGGGAACCTTCTTTTTTCAGATCTGAATTTCGCGGTCCGGCGCGGGGAACGTGTCGCCGTTATTGGAGACAATGGCACGGGGAAGACGACGATTCTGAAGATCATCAACCAGCTGGAGAATGCTGATGCCGGTACCTGTACGCTTGGCAGCCGCGTGCAGATCGGGTACTACGATCAGGAACACCAGCTTTTGCACATGGAAAAGACGCTGTTTGAGGAGCTTTCTGACGTCTATCCGGATATGACGGAGACGGAAATCCGCAGCGTGCTCGCTTCTTTTTTGTTTACCGGGGACGATGCCTGGAAACGTGTCAGCGAGCTGAGCGGCGGAGAGCGGGGGCGCCTGGCTCTTGCCAGGCTGATGCTTTCCAACTCGAATTTTCTGATTCTCGATGAGCCGACCAACCATCTCGATATCACGTCGAAGGAGATTCTGGAGGAAGCACTGCGCAATTATACCGGGACTGTCCTCTACGTGTCCCACGACCGCTATTTTATCAATCAGACTGCCACGCGGATTCTGGAACTGAAAAACCGGACGTTGGTCAATTATCTGGGAAATTACGATTATTATCTGGAAAAAACACAGGAGCTGAGCAGAATCTATGCGCCCGGTGAGACGAAAAGGGAAGAGACCGTCAGATCTGCGTCGAAGGAGGAGCGGGCACGCCGCAAGGAGGAGCTTTCCCAGAAGCGGCGGATGCAGAACGAGCTGAAGCGGACAGAGGAGCGCATCGCGGCCCTGGAGGAGCGGGACCGCGAAATTGACGCCCTCCTGGCGGATGAATCTGTGTTCACGGATGTGGAGCAGTGCCTGAAGCTGACGGGGGAAAAAGCGGCTCTTTCCAGGGAGTTGGAACAGCTCTATGAAAAGTGGGAGGAACTGGCAGAATAACATATAGAAAAGAGGAAAAGCAGTGTCGGAGCATGAGATTTCAAAAGCGGTAGTGAAAAGACTGCCGCGGTATTACAGGTATCTTGGTGATCTTTTAAATGCGAATGTCGAGAGGATTTCATCGAATGAGCTCAGCAGGATGATGAACGTGACAGCCTCGCAGATTCGCCAGGATCTGAATAATTTTGGCGGGTTTGGCCAGCAGGGATATGGCTATAATGTCAAATATCTTCACGGTGAGATCGGGAAAATTCTGGGTCTGGACAAATCCTACAATATGGTAATTGTAGGGGGCGGACATCTTGGACAGGCACTCGCGAATTACGTCAATTTTGAAAAGCGCGGTTTCTCAATTATCGGGATTTTTGATATCAATCCGGCCATCAAAGGGAAGATGGTACGCCAGATTCCGATCCGCATGACGGATGAGCTTCCGGCGTTTTTAAAGGAGAACGAGATTCAGATCGCCGCACTCACACTCCCGAAGAGCGGTGCGGAGAAGGTGGCTCCGGTTCTGGTGGAGAACGGGGTAAAGGCTATCTGGAATTTTGCACACACGGATCTGCATGTCCCGGAGGACGTCGTCGTGGAGAATGTCCACCTGTCGGAGAGCCTGATGCAATTGTCTTATGATTTGAATCATCGGAGGGTGAAAG
The DNA here is from genome assembly GCA_021203145.1 of Lachnospiraceae bacterium. Taxonomy (GTDB): domain Bacteria; phylum Bacillota; class Clostridia; order Lachnospirales; family Lachnospiraceae; genus Choladousia. Next base: position 8,196 of record JAJQBS010000103.1, read on the forward strand.
AGTAGGGACGTTATATGGAGCTTTTACTGAATGCGAAACAAATGAAGGATTGTGATGAGCAGACGATTCACCGAACGGGGATTCCTTCCGCCGTACTGATGGAGCGGGCGGCTCTGGCCGTGGTGGATGAGATGCAGAAAGCCCGCCTGGATTTATCGCAGGTACTGGTGATCTGCGGATCCGGAAATAACGGCGGAGATGGATTTGCCATAGCACGGATTCTTTCTGAGAGGAGCGGTTCTTATGAGATGTCCGGATGCCATGAGATGGGCGGCTCTTATGAGATGTCCGGATCCCATGAGACGGGCAGATTTCATATGGCGGCCAGCCCCCATGTGACGGTTGGGTTTGTCGGGAACGATGCTTCCATGACGGAAGAGACTGCGCTGCAGAGAAAAATCTGCGAAAATTTGGGAATAAATATTTGCAGTAATTTCACGGAACGTGAATATACTGTTATAGTAGACGCGATCTTTGGTATCGGGCTTTCCAGGCCTGTGGAAGGGCGTTACGCGGAGGTGATCCGCTGGGTCAACGCGCAGAAGTCCGTGACGGTGTCTGTGGATATCCCTTCGGGCGTCAGCGCGGATGACGGGGGCAGGCTGGGGGCGGCTGTGAACGCGGATCTGACAGTGACCTTTGCCTGCCGCAAGATTGGCCAGATTCTCTATCCGGGCGCCGCCTGCTGCGGACGTCTCATCTGCAGGGACATTGGGATTCTGGTGCGGGATCCGGCCGGGACATCAAAGCCGGAGACTTTAAAGCGGGAGATTCCGAATTCGGAGATTTTGAATTCGGAGACCGCTCTGGCGCCGGGGGTGCGCGTCTTTACATATACGAAGAGAGATCTTGACGCGATTCCGCCCCGCAGGCCTTATTCCAACAAGGGTTCCTACGGAAAAGTACTGCTGATCGCCGGAAGTGAGGGGATGAGCGGAGCGGCATACCTGGCCGCAAAAAGCGCCTTTCGAAGTGGCTGCGGCATGGTGCGCGTTTTTACACCTGCATGCAACCGGGCTATCCTTCAGGGCAGTCTGCCGGAGGCGATGGTCACGGTATGGGATCCGCAGGGATCTGAGGCGGAAACGGCCGCGAGGCTGCAGAAAGCTCTTTCCTGGGCGGATGTGGCGGGGGTCGGCCCGGGGCTTGGCACGTCTGACCATGCTGCTTTTGTTCTGAAGCTTGTTCTGGAATCCTGTGAAAAACCACTGGTAGTCGACGCTGATGCCCTGAATCTGCTTGCGATGCGGCCGGAACTTCGAAATGAGCTCCGAAAGGGAGAAGAGATGCATCCGGAACTTCGAAACGAGCTCCGAAGGGGAGAAGAGCTGCGGCCGGAATCCCCAAATGGGTATGCTTCGGGAGAAAACCTACGGGGAGCGTGTGCCCGGACTATTCTGACGCCGCATGTCGGAGAAATGGCGCGTCTGACCGGGAAAGAGAAGGCTGTGATTGCAGGCGGCCTGCTCGCGTCTGCGCGGAATTTTGCCGCCGAAAACGGCGTGATCTGTGTACTGAAGGATGCCAGGACGGCTGTTTCTGATGGCGGGCAGGTTTATCTGAATACTTCCGGAAATGACGGTATGGCAGTCGCAGGCAGCGGGGATGTGCTTACTGGCCTGATCTGTGGTCTTCTGGCCCAGAGCATGCCCTGCTTTGACGCGGCGGTGCTTGGCGTATATCTGCACGGTCTCTCCGGCGATCTGGCAAAAAGAGAGCTTGGCGCTTATGGGATGATGGCGGGAGATATTGCAGAACATATCGGACGAGTGATGGATATCGGAAGAAAACACGCCGGGCCGGGAGCTGCCATGGCAGAGGACCTGGCAGACGGGAGCAGGGAGCTGCCATGGCAGAGGACCTGGCAGACAGGAGCAGGGAGCTGCCGTAACAGGGAGCCCGGCAGACGAGAGCCAGCGGTTTGTCTTATGGACGGATCAGATACGGGGAGAGACGGATGAACAGGCATAATCGAATTACCGCGTATATTCATATGGACGCGATCGCGCAGAACCTGCGTGTGATGAAAGAAAATCTGCGTCCGGGCACGCGGGTGATGGCAGTCATTAAGACGGATGGATACGGACACGGCGCGGTCCCGATCGCGCGGATGCTGGAATGTGACGAGGATATCTGGGGCTATGCGGTGGCTGCTGTTTCTGAGGCAAAGGAGCTGCGCAGCGCCGGCCTGAAAAAACCGATCCTGATTCTGGGATACACCTTTTCGGAGGACTACGCCTGGATGGCTCAAAACGGCGTCCGGCCGACGGTATTTACCAGAGAGATGGCGGAGGAATTTGCCGGAGAGGCGTTACGCTGTGCACAGAACACATGTCTGGCGGATGCAAAATCTCCCAATGCAGATTTTTCTGAGAAAAATTTATCCGGCCGGATAATACGAAACCGATTCCCGGTTCATCTGGCGGTTGACACAGGCATGTCCCGGATCGGTGTGGCTGACACGCAGGAGGGGCTTGCTGCCGCGCTTGCAATTGCGCATGTGGATGGGATTGAGCTGGAGGGCGTGTTTACGCATTTTGCGAGGGCGGATGAGAAGGACAAGAGCTCTGCCAGAAGGCAGATAGAGCGATATACCGCATTCTGTGACCGGCTGAGGGAGGGCGGCGCTGCCGATTTTATGCGTCATTGCTCCAACAGTGCCGGCATTCTGGAGCTTTCAGAGGCAAATATGGATATGGTCCGCGCCGGAATCACCCTCTATGGAATCTATCCCTCTGACGAGATGGACCGCCTGGCGAACCGCCTGCGTCCGGTAATGGAGCTGAAATCCCATGTCGTATACCTGAAACGGATCCCTGCAGGGACTCCGGTGAGCTACGGAGGCACGTATGTTTCTGATAAAGAAATGGAGGTCGCCACCATTCCGGCAGGCTATGGCGATGGTTACCCGCGTAGCCTGAGCAATAAGGGCAGCGTGCTGATCCGGGGAAGGCGCGCCAGAATCATCGGGCGTGTCTGTATGGATCAGTTTATGGCTGATGTGACCGGTATGGGCGTCAGGATGCTTGACGAAGTGACCCTGATGGGGAAGGACGGCGCAGACGAGATTACAGTGGATGAGCTCGGGGCGATCTCAGGCCGGTTTCCCTATGAATTCGTCTGCGATATCGGAAAGCGTGTTCCCCGGGTTTACTGCAGGTAAGGGACGCATACCTTTTAATCTGGTATCATCACATGAATATACAAAGGATTCCTGGGAATACTATGATCAGAAATTCAGATTTTTGTATAGGAGTGTGATCTTGTGAATATCCGAAGAGGAGACATCTATTATGCTGATTTGAGACCGGTGATCGGTTCTGAGCAGGGCGGCATCCGTCCGGTCCTGATTATTCAGAACGACGTCGGGAACCGGCACAGTCCGACGGTCATCTGTGCGGCGATCACGTCCAGGATGAATAAGGCGAAGCTTCCGACACATGTAGAAATTGACGCCGCGAGATATGAGATTGTGAAGGATTCCGTGATTTTGCTGGAGCAGCTGCGCACGATTGATAAAAAAAGACTCAAGGATCGCGTCTGCCACGTGGACTACGAGCTTCTGGAACGGGTAGACCGGGCTCTGAAGATCAGCCTGGAATTACAGATCCTGCCCGGGGAGTGCACCCTGCCTCGCAGACAGGCATGTACCGCCAGAGACAATGCGGAGCTGCTTACATAAAGCTCCCGAACGATGCAGGTTCACGCCCCTCGCCGGGGAGACATTCCACACTCCGCGTGTGATGTCTCCCCGGCGAGGGGCGTGAACAGGAATCTCCCCAGGGTTGTTTCATGAAGAAATTTTAAAATTGAAAAAACGTAGATTTTATCGG
>JAJQBS010000008.1 GCA_021203145.1 Lachnospiraceae bacterium
GACCGAGACGGAGACAGAGACAGAGACAGAAACAGAGACAGAAACAGAGACAGAAGCGCAGACCGAAGCTGCAACCGAGGCAGAGACAGAGACTGCAACCGAGGCAGAGACAGAGACTGCGACCGAGGCAGAGACAGAGACTGCGACCGAGGCAGAGACAGAAACTGAAACGGAAACAGAGACGACGGCAGAAACAACAGTGGAGACAACGGCAGAGACGGAAACAGAGACAACCACAGAGACAACCGATGAAACTACAGATGACACTGCTTCCGTACAGACAGGGGATGATTCTACCCCATGGCTGTGGGCAATGATAGCTCTGTTCTCCGGGTTTGGCCTGGCGTATACAGCCGCTTACCGCAGGAGAAGATGCTGAACACGCTGGAAATGGTGTGCGTGACGAAGCCGGGCGATTGATTCGAGTAAAAAAAGCAGCCATCCGGGATATTTCCCTGGGTGGCTGTTTTGCTGCAGACATTTGTCAGCTGATTCTTCTGCCTGCCCGGAAAAAGGGCAGATGACTCTTATTTTCTTCTCGGATAGTCGTGGACAAATGATGCCTGGACAGCTATAATGATAATAACGCAAGAACAGTGAAAAGGCAGACGTATTTATCCGCAGCGCCAAAAGGCGGTTGAGAATGACAGGGGGGGGGGATTTGTCTTGAAAAGTGAAAGAAAAACGGTTGCATTGGGGATTACTGATTTTTCCGATATCATATCCAGAAATGTGTTTTATGTAGACAAGACGTATTTTATCAAGGACTGGTATAACAGCGCGGACCAGGTCACTCTCATCACCAGGCCGAGAAGGTTTGGGAAGACGCTGACACTGAGTATGGTGGAGACTTTTTTCTCAAATCAGTATGCGGGCAGCTCGCATTTGTTTGAGGGTTTGTCGGTGTGGGAAGATGAGAAATTTCGTGATCTAAAAGGGAAATTTCCTGTCATTAATTTTAGCCTGGCCAATGTGAAACAGAAGAGCTATGAGAGCATGAAGACGGTCATTCGGATGCTGCTGGCCGAGCTGTTCGATCGCCATTCTTACTTGCTGAAATCGGAAAAGCTTTCAGAAACAGAAAAAGAGGAAATCTTGAAATTTAAGCAGGAAAGAGCACCGGATGAGAAATGCATGCACGCATTCCGATTCCTGTCTAAGTGTATGTATGAGCATTTTGGCGAAAAAGTCATTATCCTGATTGATGAATATGACACACCGATGCTGGAGGCTTATACGGCGGGGTATTGGGAGGACGCAATTGAATACACGCGGCGCATGTTTCATGCTGCATTTAAGGATAACCCATATCTGGATCGGGGATTGATGACAGGAATCACAAGGATAACGCAGGAATCCATCTTTTCTGATCTCAACAATCCGCGCGTGGTAACGACTACCGTGGAGATGTACCAGACCTGCTTCGGCTTTACAGAGAAGGAAGTGTTTACGGCACTGGAGGATTATGATCTGAGCGAAAGAAAGGGCGAAGTGAAATACTGGTATGACGGATTTCAGTTTGGCAGTCGGAAGGAGATTTATAATCCCTGGTCTATCCTTAATTTTTTGAGTGAAAAATGTCTGAAGCCTTACTGGATGAATACCAGTGGGAACGCTCTGGTTGGCAAGCTGGTGCGGGAAGGCTCTCTTAAGGTGAAGGATGAGTTCGAGACACTTCTCGGGGGCGGCACAGTGAAAACTGAGATTGACGAATCCATTACCTACGCAGAACTGAGCGGGGATTCGAAAACGATCTGGAGCTGGTTTTTAACGACCGGATATGTGAAAACGGTCAGACGGGTCGATGAAAAATATGAGATTTCATTGACAAATTATGAAGTGCGCGAAGCGATGTATAAGCTGGTGAAAAAATGGTTTTCCGCTTCCTATGATGAATACACGGAGTTTATCCGCATGCTTCTTTGCGGGAATCTGGAAGGGATGCAGCGATATATGGAAAAAGTCGTGCTCTACACCTTCAGCTATTTTGATGTCGGAAGCCATTCCTCGGAGAGCGAACAGGCGGAACAGTTTTATCATGGCTTTACGTTGGGGCTGATCGCTGATCTGTACCGAACCCATATTTTGACATCAAATAGAGAAAGTGGTTTCGGACGGTACGATGTCTGCATCGAGCCGCTGGATAAGTCGAGGGATGGCATTATCATCGAATTTAAAGTGTTTGAGTCAAAGAAAGAGGAGACACTGGAGGATACGGTAAAACGGGCGCTTTCACAGATAGAAAGCATGAACTATGAAGCGGATCTGAAAGCGAGAGGGGTCAGCAAAATCAGGAAATATGGATTTGCTTTCCGCGGAAAAGAGGTACTGATCGGAAGAGATTAGAAAAATAATATGCGCACAGGCGCGTAAGGAATTCAAAATAAATAAGGTGAACTCATGTTTTGGAAAGCCGGGCAAAAAGTACAAATAACCGGTGAAAAAGCTTTAATTCTATTGCAACTTCGGTCATCGTATGCTATAATCCGAAAAATAGAACACATTTTAATTTGCGTATGCCCGTGACGCTGGTGTGGGCGTACCGCATGATATGGGGAGAGCGGCAGATGGCTGAGGGCAAACGGGAAAGGAATCGTGAGTTACTGAAACAGAGAATTTTGTATGTGGCGGCAAAGGATTTTCTGGAGCGCGGCTACACGGACACAACGATGCGCAGCATTGCAGCAAAGAGCCGCTTAAGCAGTGGCTCCGTGACGAATCTGTATGCTTCCAAGGAAGATATCCTGTGCGGTCTCGTGCAGTTTGTGTTTGAACGGCAGTTCGATATGACCGGTCAGCTGCTGCATGGCATCACGGATGACCGGGTTCTGCTGTACGCTTCGGAGACGGTCTTACAGCTTCATATTGCGGAGCTGAATGAAAATCTGCGTGAACTGTACTGCAATGCCTATTCGTTACCCAAAACCTCCGCCCTTTTGCGGCAGGCCATCACCGGCAAAATAGAATTTCTTTTTAAGGAGAGACTGCCCGGCCTTGAGACAAAGGATTTTTATAAGCTGGAGATTGCCACCGGCAGCATCATGCGGGGATTTATGGTTGTCCCCTGCTCCATGTGGTTCACGATGGAGGAGAAGGTAATGGCATTTCTGGAGACCTCCCTGGCTGTCTACCGAGTGCCGGAGGATGAAATTCAGAAAGCAATTTCATTTGTCGGAGGGTTTGATTTTGCAAAAATCGCGCAGGAGACGCTCGATGGTATTCTCCGGTATCTGGAGGAAAAACAGAGGGAATTTCTATAGGAAAAGGATTTTATAAAGTGAAAAAGTTGGCAGAACATTAAAAAAGTTTACAGGAAATTTGCAGGCTGCGTAAGAATCACAGCCTGTTTCAGCGCAGATAAAAGCAGACAGGTATAAAAAGTGGACGCAAAACAGACATTAAAAAAGTATTTCGGCTATGATACCTGGAAATCCGGACAGGAAGAAATTATAGACGCGGTTCTGTCCGGAAAAGATGTGTTGGCGATCATGCCGACCGGAGCGGGGAAATCGGTATGTTATCAGGTGCCGGCAATGCTTTTGCCTGGGATTACGATCGTCATATCTCCGCTGATTTCCCTTATGCAGGATCAGGTAAAGGCGTTAAATGAAGCGGGAATTCATGCGGGCTATATCAATTCATCCCTGACAGAGTCCCAGATCACGAGAGTCTATGCGAAGGCTGCCAAAGGAGCGTATAAAATCCTGTATGTCGCGCCGGAGCGGCTGGAAAGCCAGGATTTCGTGGAGTTTACGGAGCAGATTTGTATATCCATGGTAACGGTTGACGAAGCGCACTGCATTTCCCAGTGGGGGCAGGATTTCAGACCCAGCTATCTGAAAATCATAGATTTTATCGACCGCCTGCAGGAAAGGCCGATTGTAAGCGCATTCACAGCGACCGCTACAGAAGAGGTGAAAACGGATATTTCCTGCGTACTTAAGCTGCAGGAGCCGAAAATCGTAGTTACCGGGTTTGACCGAGAGAACCTCTATTTCAGAGTCGAGACAACAGGCAGGAAGGATGACTTTGTACTCGAATACATAAGGGAGCATCCGGGCGAAAGCGGTATTATATACTGTGCCACAAGAAAGAATGTGGACAAACTATATGAACGGTTATCCGCTGACGGTGTATCGGCGGCAAGATACCACGCTGGAATGAACAATGAGGATAGAAAAGAAAGCCAGGACGATTTCATTTACGACCGGACTCTGGTGATCGTCGCTACAAACGCGTTCGGCATGGGCATCGACAAATCCAACGTAAGGTTTGTGATTCACTATAATATGCCTCAGAGCATGGAGAATTATTATCAGGAGGCCGGCCGGGCGGGCAGAGACGGCGGGCCGTCGCAGTGTATTCTGCTGTTTTCTCCGCAGGATATTATGATCAACAAATTTCTGCTGGAGCATAAAGACTTTACAGATATTTCCTACGAGGATATAGAATCCATCCGGGGGCGCGATGCAAAAAAACTTCAAATCATGGAAGGATATTGCAGGACTGCCGGATGCCTGCGCAATTATATTCTTGCGTACTTTGGCGAGAAAAGGAATGGACAATGTAATTCCTGCGGCAATTGTCACAGAGAATATACAGAGATTGATATGACAGAGGACGCGAAGCAGGTCATCAATTGCGTCTGGGAGACAAAGGGAAGATATGGCCTTAGTATCATCCTTGGTACACTTCTCGGAGCAGACAGAGCCAGACTGAAGGAAGTAGGGGCTACTGGCTATAAGACATATGGGGTACTGAAAAACCGCTCTGAATCAGAGCTCCGACTGCTGATCAGTCAGCTTCTCACGGACGGATATCTCTGCCAGACTACTGATAAATACAGCGTGATCCGCATGGGAAACATAGCTCCGCTAAAGGATGCGGCGACGCGCATCCTGGTTCGGGTTCATGAAGACAAAGAGCCGGAACGCCAGGCAAAACCCCGCAGCAGGAGAAGGTCGGATTCCCTCACAAAAGCAGGATATGAATTATTTGAGGAGCTGCGCCAGCTGCGGCTCGCGATCGCCAGAGAGGAAGGCATGCCGCCATACATTATCTTCAGCGATAAAACGCTGATTGATATGAGCGCCAAAGTACCTCGTGACAAAACGGCCATGATGAACGTATCCGGCGTAGGTGAGGCCAAATACGAGAAATACGGCGGCAGGTTTCTGGATGCAATCGCTACCTTTTTGGAGGAACATCCCGATTCCGTCATCAGCATAGAGGTCGATGAAGATGCTTCTGGAGATTCTTCCAAAGAAAAAAGCGTGCCCGATAAAAAGGTAAAAAAGCAAAAAGGGGCATTTTATCTTAACCCGGAAGACGGGGACAAGTTTGAATATAAGGATCTTTCACTTTTGGGTGAAATCAGAGATGAGCTGAACAGGATTACATCTGCAGATAACGTAAAGCGTATTTTTGGGACAGACATCTTCCGAATGCTGACAGGACGGGGATATGTGGAAGAACGGCAGATAGAAGGCAGGTCTGTCCAGGTACAGACAGAGTTGGGACTATCCAAAGGCATTGCTGCCGCTGAAAAGATAAGCAAGGCGGGGAATGCTTACACAGTACTTATGTATCCGCCGGCAGTTCAGAAAGAGATTGTGGAGTATTATATTGAAATTGGAAAACGGACATGAGCTGACGAAGATGCCGGATTATATGATGCCGAAGGAACAGGCAGAGCGGAATATAACCGCAAAATGAACCGGCCAGATGGAGCCGGGAGATCATGGACGGAGAAAGAGGATGTGCAGCTCGATGATGAGTATCATTCCGGCATGGGGATTTCTGAGATCGCAAAGGCTCATGACCGCACGAATGGAGCGATAAGCGCCAGACTTAAAAAGCATGGGATAATCACCTTCTTATCTACCTTAAGATACCGGCGTTAAGCTTTTTTTAAGAAAAAAGTTTGAGACTTTGGGCTGAAAAATACGTCTTATAGTATAGAAGTACTTCTTGTAAATACAGATCGGTAACATCGGTAACGAATGAAACCATGGAAATGAGGAAACAGGAAATGGAAGATACACAGATCATCCGGATGTATGAACTGCGCAATGAGGATGCGGTGATTGAGACCAGTATGAGCCTGCAAAGCGGCGTTATCCCTGAATTGGATGAGGATCTTTCCAATACAGGGAATTATGTCATTTATTATCTGGGAGAGGAAGGCTCTTTTTCAGAAGATGTGCTGGAGATAGAACTGACGGTAAATGTTTATAAGACGGACGACATTGATGAGGAAGGAAATCCGTTCACATGGAATTTCAGCGCATCTCGTGAAGAACTGGAGGATAATACGCTCTCTGTTTCAATAAACCAGAACTTTTATGATGAAAGCACAGGTGTTGAATTCCAGATGGAGACAGTGACTATCACGCCAATAAGCAGCCGAATTTGTTAAATGGATAGAAGCTGTTATTGCAAATAGCCATATATATGCACCGATGGCAGGAGTAGACGTTAAAAAGAGTGCAGACAGGTTGTTCGAAAAAGAACCGCCTGGTGAGAATGAAAGCTGCAATGATTCATCGAAAAAGAATGAGCTGATGGAATGACGAGTGGTTCATGAAAATATGTAGAAATCTGACTGGATAATTCATTGAAACCGAATTGTTCATGGTATACTGATGTAGCTGAAAACCGCGTAGTTAGAGAGAAAAAAACACAATTAACTGCGAGCCGGGAATACCTGCCGACAAAAAGGGTGCGCAATCCCGGCTTGCAAGTTAGTTCATAAAAAGATTGTCACTTTCCTAATGCATTTTATAGCACATTTCGGGTTATGTAAGGGATTAAATCAGAAGTTCCATAAGCCCGATTCAAACCTGGCCTATCAGTAAAGAAGAACTGAATGCCATGATGGACATTTTATACGAGGAGGACTGAGATGGATTCTGTTTTAGATGTCAGAGTGTTGAACAAGTCCTATATAGGCGGCTTTTCATTGCGTGATGTCACGTTTTCCCTGCCGGAAGGATGCATTTAGCGCATGACTTTTCGAAATATGGATGTTCGTCTTGCCAGTGGTGCGGAGGATTGATATAATGGGAGTCGGAGATGTCAATATGAAAGGAAACGGGTATGACATTAAAAACGGAAAGGCTGATATTGAGACCATGGGATTTGACGGATGCTAATAGCCTATATGAATACGCCAGTGATCCGCACGTAGGTCCGGCCGCCGGGATGGCCGCCGCATCATAATTTTGAAGAAAGTCGGGACGTCATTAAAAATGTGTTCAATGCGTTGTTGTTTGATCGCCCTACATTACAGCATACTGCGGACGGAGCGGCGGACTGGATCAGAATGTTTATAAAGACACCGTTTATCGGAATGCCTGCTGAGCAAAAGGAAGCGATTATAGCTGAGACTGTAGAAAAAATCAGACCTGAGCTTTTTATAAATGACGGATGGATCATTGATTATGTCCGCATTCGTGTGAAAGCACGGAAAAGGTAACGGGAAAAATTCGGCTGATACATGTTATGAGAGTATAAAGAAACGGAGCAAAAATCGGAATTTGCAAACGAAGGAAGGATGTTCAATGGCAGAAAGTATCAAGAAACAACTACCTACGGAAGAGCAGATTCAGAAACGCCTGGAATTAGCCGAGGAGGAATTTCATCTGAAAAAGCCAGATTGATATGTATCAGTAACTTACAGACAACTTCCGGGTTATCAGAGGTAAATATGAAAGGAAAAAGGTGACAGAGCGTGAATAAAGATCCGTTTAAGGAATATATCAAAGAGTCTGAGCCGGATAAGCGGGAAAAGGGATATGCATGGCATACTGCCATTGGTTTGCAGGCCGTTGATGGATTAAAAACATCGGAATATCTGCTGCACACTGCCATCCGAAACATAGAAGGGGAAATATCTTTTAAAGAAGCCAATGAATTGCTGCAGACATATTACGAGGAAAATTCTACTCATCATATGGGAGACCGCACTGAAGAGGCTGACAAGGTTTCCGCGCGGATAGCGATGCTTTTGTCCGAGCGGGCGTTCAGCTTTACTCCAAATGAGTATATATCTATTCACAGAAAACTGTTTACAGGGATTTATTCTCAGGCAGGATGTATCCGCGATTACAATATTACAAAAAAGGAATGGGTACTGGATGGAGCGACCGTGCTCTATGGAAGTGCTTCGGAGTTGCGTGCAACGTTGGAATATGACTTTTCTGAGGAGAAGAAATTTTCATATCGGAACCTTTCCATGGATGAGATTATTCGTCATCTTGCAGTATTTATATCCAGATTATGGCAAATCCATATATTTGGCGAAGGGAATACCAGAACAACGGCTGTGTTCTTCATTAAATACCTCCGCTCACTTGGTTTTAAAGCAACGAATGATATTTTTGCTGAGAATGCATGGTATTTTCGAAATGCATTGGTCAGAGCAAATTATAATGATCTGAAAAATGGTATTCACGAAACTACGGAGTACCTTGAACTATTCCTGCGCAATCTTCTGTTAGATGAGAATTACCCACTTCATAATCGAACAATGCATATCAGTGGCACTTTCAAAGTAGCGAAGGAAGTGAACATTGATAGTCAAAAGGCGAATATTGAGAGCCGGAAAACGAACATTGAGGAACACTTTACACCTAAAACTGCTGATCATGTCCTGGAACTGCTGACCACACTAAGTTCACAGACGGTGTTCGGCAGGTCAGATGTTCAACGAGTGCTGGGGCTAAAACCGACAAGAAGCTCTGCTCTGATTCGTGAAATGGTAAAGCAAGGTATTGTAGAGCCAGTGCCTGGATATGGAAAAGGGAAGTACCGCTTTCTGTGAGGAGTACATCTCCTATTCCAGTTTATCGAGCTGTTGCAATAAGCATATAGTGATACCGACTGATACACAACGAGAAAGGAAAATATGATTGCTAAAGCTATAGAGAAAATGATCCGTTTTTATGATGGAAACATCCATGATATTGAACACTTTCTGAAAGTATGGGGATATGCAAAAACCATAGGTGAATTGGAATCTCTGGACAGAATTACTCAGCAAACTCTGGAGCTGGCTGCCGTGGTGCACGATATAGCCTGCCCTTTGTGCCGCGAAAAATATGGGAATACGGCGGGAGAATATCAACAGACGGAAGGAATTCCCCTGACAAAAGAATTTTATTCCGAATTTCATTTGCCAGACAAACAATTAAATCGAATATGCTATTTAGTTGGTCATCATCACACATACAGGAATATTGATGGTTCTGATTATCAGATTCTTCTGGAAGCTGACTTTCTTGTTAATGCTTCTGAAAGCCAGATGAGTCGGCAGGTCATTGAAAAATTTAAAAATAATGTATTTCGCACAGAAACAGGTATCCAGTTGCTGTCGGAAATATACGGGCTGAGCCATTAATAGATTTCGTTTGATGGGGAATCCAGACCGGAATTAAGCAGAAACCTCCAGGAGAATCTGATATGACTGTGCAATGAAAAATATGCAGATAAACAGAGGGACGCACCTATGGCATTATACGCAATCGGAGACTTCCATCTTTCTTTCCAGACAGATAAGTCCATGGACAAGTTCGGAAGCATCTGGAGAAATCACGAAGAGAAAATCAAAAAGAATTGTAACAGGCTCATCTGCCCGGGGGATACGCTCGTGATCACCGGGGATCATTCCTGGGGCAAAAGCCTGGAAGAATGCCGCGAAGATTTAGCATTCATTGAGGCCTTGCCGGGAACTAAGGTTCTGCTTCGGGGCAATCACGACATGTTCTGGGATGCGAAAAAAACGGAACGGCTGAACAGGGAATATCAGGGACGGCTTTTATTTCTGCAGAATAATTATTATACATATGGGGGCTACGCTCTGGTAGGGACGAAGGGATATACCTTTGAGGGGCCTTTTTATCTGGACCGAAGGGGAAGAATTGTCGGCTGGGATGAAAAGATGGAGGCACACGCAAAAAAACTGGTTAACCGTGAAATTGCGCGGCTGCAGCAGTCTTTCGATGCGGCGGCCGCGGATGGATATAATAAATTTATCCTGTTCCTGCATTATCCGCCCACCAGTGTCATTGAGAGGGACAGCGCATTTACTCAGATTGCGGAACAATACCACGTGGAGCATGTCGTGTATTCCCACTGTCATGGGGAAAACCGTTTTCATGACAGTATCCTCGGAAAATACCATGGCATATCCTATCATTTGGTTTCCAGAGATTATTTGAACTTCCGTCCAGAAAGAATTCTCTAAAGAAAACGGATGTCCGAAAGTCAGTAGTCGCTCTTAGATATTAAATGAGTTGAGTTAAAGCGGTGAGTCCTACCGTTAAGTGGAACCGATAAAAGCAGTGAGTCCTACTGTGAGTGGAATCTTTTTAACAGGCTGCGTAAGAAACGCAGCCTGGTTTTCAGTAAAAGATTCGTGAATAAGCAGACTGGAAAAGTTGGATATTTTACGCAATGCAATAATTTAAGGAAAACCGTATGTCCTGAAAAGGAAAAAAGAAGATATCATGTCATAACTGTTCCTGGTAATCTTATCGGAAATTGAAGCTTTCGGATATTGAGGAGCACCTGCGCGGCATTACCGTAAACGGACAGGAGGCAGTGATTGGCGTTTATCCGCTGCATGCCAATGGAACCTGCCGTTTTCTGGTATATGATTTTGATAATCATGAAAAGGATGCGGAAGGATCTGATTTCGCTAATACGGATACAAAGTGGATGGAAGAGGTCAAAGCAATGCGGGAAATCTGCCTTGCGAATGGAATTGCGCCTCTGGTGGAGCGTTCACGTTCGGGACGCGGGGCACATGTCTGGATTCTCTTTAAAGAATTTGTGGATGCCGCCCTGGCGCGGAAATTTGGTTATGGGATTCTTATTTTTTCATTTCCGGGGGATGAAAGGGAAGTGAATCCGGTATGTGAAGAAGCGAAAACGGCTCCGTTAAGTGAAGAAACGAACCCGGTAAGTGAAGAAGTGCCTACGATAAGCGAGGAATCGCCTGCGAAAAGCAAAGAAATGAAAACGGCTCCGGTAAACGAAGAAACGAAAATGCAGAAACTGGATTCCTCAAAACCATGGAAGGTCTTTGCGTTTTATGAACAGCCTGCCGTTCAGAAGGTAGAAGGTCATTATGTGATTGATCATCTGGCCAGGATATGAAGCCTTTGGAAAAATTGTTTCTAATTACTGGAACCGGACATTATCTGTGGAGGACGCGCGCGGATGTCTGGATGCCGTTGCAAGGCTGAATGAAATTTTCCGCAATACGGCAAAGGTGGATTGCGCCATCCTGCGGACAAGCTACAGCAATGATGGAGCGGGAAGCGAACATTATCTGTATCCGGACGGCGGGTTACTGGAAAGCTGCGGATACAGCTATGAGTTTGTTTCAGAATTTCTCCTGGGGCTTCCAGTCTGCCAGGTAAAGAACCACTGTCTGGATCCGGATGGACCGGCATACAAATACATTTCACGTGAGTGTAAATGGGCAAAAAGGACGATTTCCGGATCAGGAAAAGAAAACCGTTGATATTACGGAACTGATCCAAGAAGGAGAAAATAGTCTGGAGGTAACAGTGACTTCAAATCTGTATAACAGACTTTTTCATGAAAATATGAACTTCTATGGCATGGACATCCCTTACACGCCTAAGAATTACGGGCTATGGGAGAGCGAGGGAAAAGAAATGGGAATAAAAATCGTTTCCGCACAGCTCTCTGATCCAGATAAGCTGTGAAAGAAGGATGGTACGGAGATAAAGTAATACATGTGAGATTGGCATTCGGTTCATCAGAACCGGATGCCTTTTTCTGATTTTAGGGATTGCGCAATAGACGATTTGTGCTATAATAAATTATCTGATTTGTGTAGCGGTACAGATGAGGAGGAGTTAAATGATGGTCAGGAATAATTTGGAAATTGATATCAAAGTGAAGTGCATGGAAGAAAGCGTAACGCAGGCACAGCTTGCGGAGAAAATAGGCACGACCAGCCCTTATGTGAACCGGATTATTAAGAAGGGAGATACCGTGATAAACAGGACCTTCGTCAATATGATGGAAGCACTTGGGTATGATATTGAGATAAAATATGTGAAAAGAGAAGTCTGAGTTTGGAAAGGATAGTGGGGGTTGTATGGCAGAACAAATATACTCACTTTGTAAAGGGTATACACTGTTCCTTTGTAAAATGCATGAAACGGAACTGTTTTACCTTGATAAAGAGTTTTCAGCGAAGTTTATGCAGGAAATGATTCTGGTCGCAGAAGCGTATTGTGAAAATAGAGACTATGAGTGTATAATATATAACAAGAAACAGGTGATTTCTGGAAAAGGAAAGGAGACAAAACATGGGAATTTATCTAAATCCAAACAACAAAGACTTTGGGATGGCTTTAAATTCGGAAATTTATGTTGACAAATCCATGCTGATAAAGTTAACCAACAAAGTGATTTGTACGGAGCAGCGTTTTGTATCCGTCAGCCGCCCCAGACGGTTTGGAAAGTCTATGGCTGCCAACATGCTCACAGCTTATTACAGCAGGGGCTGCGATTCCAGGGAAATGTTTTTCGGTCTTAAAATAAATAATGATAAAGACAAGGAATCCTTTGAGAAGTACCTGAATAAGTACAATGTTATCCATATCAACATAGTAGACTTCTTGAGTGAGGCTAAGGATATAGATGAAATGATAAGTTTCATCCAGGAGGATATATCAGATGAACTTTTCGATGAATTCTCTGGTATAACTTTTCCAAGAAGAAAGACACTGGTTAAAATATTGGAAACAGTTTTTAGCAAAACAGGTGTACCATTTGTTTTTATAATCGACGAATGGGATTGTATTTTTCGTGAACGTAAAGAGGATTTTGATTCTCAAAAAATCTATCTGGATTTTCTCCGAAACCTGCTTAAAGACAAAAGCTACGTTGCTCTTGCATATATGACAGGTATTCTTCCTATAAAAAAATATGGAAAACATTCAGCCATAAATATGTTTACTGAAATCTCGATGACAAATGCAGGAGATTATGCGGAATTTACGGGCTTCACTGAAAAAGAAGTTGAAGCACTTTGCAAACAATACCATATGTCCTTTGACGAAGCCAGGCGTTGGTATGATGGATATAATTTACGGGGCATCTCTATTTATAATCCACGTTCAGTAGTAATGTCGATGACATCCCATACCTTTGATAATTACTGGACATCAACAGAAACATATGAAGCCCTTAAAATTTATATACAGACAGACGACATGAAGGAAACTGTAAATAAACTGATTGCAGGAGAAGAAGTTGCCATTGATACCACTACATTTTTAAACGATATGGTCACTTTCAACTCTATGGACGATGTACTGACATTGCTCATTCACCTGGGGTATCTGACATATAATTTTGACACAAAAAAGGTAAGCATACCTAATTATGAGATTACGGAGCAGTTTGTCAGCACAGTCAGGATTATGGGGTGGTCTGAAATGTCAGATTCAATAATGCGTTCCAATGAACTACTGAAAGCAACCATTGCATGTGATGAAGAACAGGTTGCGGAGTTCATTGAGCAAGCCCATACTGAAAATGTATCTATCTTAAAATATAATGATGAGAACTCCCTTTCGTACGTAATATCGCTTGCCTATTATTCCTCAAGAAAAACATATACCCTGCACAGGGAAGTACCGGCAGGAAAAGGCTTTGCAGATATTGTATTCGTACCGAGAAATGGCGTAACCACTCCGGCAATGATAATAGAGTTAAAATATAACCAGTCTGCCGAAACAGCGATAGAACAGGCTAAAAATCGCAATTACGCAGACTTCTTTAAGGATTACAAAGGGGATATTCTGCTCGTTGGAATAAATTACAGCAAAGATGATCCGGATAAAAAGCATACTTGTCGGATAGAAAAGATAAAAAAATGAGGTGATGGGGAAGAAATATCGTCATCCGGAGAAATATGGGGCGATAACAGCTATGAACGGATATTTTGATTCTGAAAATCCTGACAGGACTGCTGCAGAAAGTCAGGGAAGCGGCAGATGATATTTGCACAGTAAAGCAGTAAGCAGGATATCGAGAAAGCTGCTGAAGCTTTTATAAGCAGATTTCCTTTTGATAAAGAAATGGAGAAAAAAGACGATGAAACAGTATATTGTAGATGCATTTACCGATCAGGTATTCCATGGAAATCCCGCAGCGGTCTGTGTTATGGATACATGGCCCGAAGAGGAGACGATGATGCAGATTACCTGCGAGAACAACCTTTCGGAAACCGCTTTTGCAGTTCCGGAAGGGGATGGCTACCGCCTGCGCTGGTTTACACCGGGAGGGGAAATCGACCTTTGCGGACACGCGACGCTGGGAACCGCGTATGTGATTCTTACTTATCTGAAACCGGAGTGGAGCGAAGTGACATTTTATACCATGAGCGGGGCTCTGCGAGTTGTTAAAAAGGGTGATCTGTTTGAGATGGATTTCCCGGCTTATGAACTGAGACCGGTTGCTGTCACACCTGCCATGACGGAGGCGCTGGGAGTGAGACCGGAAGAAGCGTACATGGGACGGGATCTTCTGTGTGTATTTGAGAAAGAGGAGACTGTGCGCAATCTGGCACCGGATCTGGAGAAGGTGAAAGAGCTGGATGGCCTGCTGCTGCAGGTGACGGCCAAAAGTATAAATCCTTCCTGTGACTGTGTCTCCCGCTCCTTCGCGCCGAAGCTGAATGTCGCGGAGGATCCCGTCTGCGGCTCCGGCCATTGTCACATTATTCCCTACTGGGCAAAAAAGACGGGGAAAGATTCTCTGATTGCGTATCAGGCATCGCGGCGCGGGGGAACACTGTATTGTAAAATGGATGGCAGCCGTATCCAGATAAGCGGAAAAGTGGTGTTGTATTCGGTTTCCGAAATATGCATTTGACTATTTTATAAATCTGTACTAAACTTTCCAATGGCAAAGGCGTCGTAGATACTTTCAGGGTATTTTACGGCGCCTTATTGCATGATGGGGGTATTTTCCATCAGGCAGGATCAGATTGTATATGCATACGGGTATGCGGTCAATGGAGCGATCGTGGAGCAGGCGAAGCTTTATGGCGTGCCAGTACCTTACAATTTATCGAAATTTTAACAGCAGGGAAGATATTCTTCTGCATTATATCCGAAGGCTGATTACAGACTGGCGGGCGGAGAGCGAAGAGCAGAGTCGCGATTCTAATGCTAATCTATATGGAAGTCTGTTTCGGCATTTGAGCAACAACAGGGATTTTTATCGCCTGCTGAGAAAAAGAGACCTGTTCCATCTGTTTCTCACAGTGCTGCGGGAACAGTCGGGACCGAAAGCTGAATACGAGAACATGTGGGCATACACAACCGCATTCATTGCCTATGGCACATACGGTTGGATTGAAGAATGGGTAGGCCGAGGAATGCAGGAATCCGGGGATGAGATGGCCGCTCTTCTGGCTTCACATGGAATGAAATGAGGCCTGTGAAGCGAATCAATAGGGTTTTAAATAAGGTGGTACGTTGCCCCGACCATTATCAACACATTTCTGGAGCAGTATGACCTGTCAGGAAAGACAATCATTCCGTTTGCGACATCCGGCAGCAGCGGGATGGGACGGACAAATGAGGAGCTGAAAGCCTCCTGCAAGGGGGCGGTTTTGAAGGAAGGCAGACGATTCTCCGCCGACGCAGGTGCAGCGGAACTGAAAGCATGGGCAGATAACAATTTGGTGTGTCAGCAATAGTTGTATCGAACGCTACTCTAATCACAGATGGTGGTTTTGTCAAGGAAAATTGATATTGATATAGCAATTCCAGATAAATCCGGCTGATGCTGTATGGAAGCATTGGGAGGCGACATGAGTTTACGCCCGCAGAATGCAAGTAGCGTTTTTTCAAATACTTCATATGATAAAGAAAGCCATTTTAAAGGATTATCATATGAAAAGAAAACGAATCATGGTAGCGGCACTTACGCTGATGTTTGCGATCGGGAATCCTGCGGTTGCTTTCGCTATGGAGGAAGAAGCTTCAGAGTTGGTGTCTACTGTAGTAGAAACGGAAAAGGAATCCGTTGTTGTCGCTCTGTCAGAGACAGAGGAAGAGTCAGCCGTAGAGGAGTCCACTGCGGCTGACTTAACGGAAACGGAGCAGGAACTTACTGCGGTCACCTTAAACGAGGTGGCTCATTCAATTTTCTACGCGCCGCAATATGTGGCGATTGAGTTGGGTTACTTTGAAGAGGAGGGCATTGATCTGACTGTTGTGACGGGCTTTGGTGCGGATAAGACGATGACCGCGCTGATTTCCGGCGAGGCGGATATCGGATTTATGGGGTCGGAATCCTCAATTTATACCTACAGCGGCGGTGCGGCGGACGCTCCGGTCAATTTTGCGCAGCTTACCCAGCGCGCTGGGAATTTTGTAGTCGCCAGAGAGGATACGGATGACTTTGAGTGGAGTGATCTTGTTGGAAAAGACGTCTTGGGAGGGCGCTCAGGTGGCATGCCGGAAATGGTTTTTGAGTTCATTCTGAAACAGAAAGGCATCGACCCTTCCGAGGTCAATATTAATCAGTCCATTGATTTTGGCTCCACTGCGGCGGCTTTTTCCGGCGGGCAGGGAGACTATACGATTGAGTTTGAGCCGAGCGCGACCGCGCTGGAGCAGGAGGGCGTCGGCTATGTTGTGGAATCGCTGGGCGTGGAGTCCGGATATGTGCCGTATACGGCGTATTGTGCGAAGTCGAGTTATCTTAACGAGTACCCGGAGGTGATACAGGCGTTTACGAATGCGCTGCAAAAGGGTATGGATTATGTGAACGCACATACCCCGGAGGAGATTGCTGAAGTGATTGCGCCGCAGTTCCCGGAAAATGACGTGGAGACCATTACCACGATTGTGGAGCGCTACTACGAGCAGGACACCTGGAAGGAAGACCTGATCTTTGAGGAAGAGAGCTTCGAGCTTCTGCAGGATATCCTGGAGAGTGCGGGCGAGCTGGAAGAGCGCGTGCCATATGAGGAACTTGTGACAACCAAATTCGCGCGTGCTGCAATCGAGTAAAATTCAGAAATCCTTTCCGCACTTACCGCAGTGATATTTATGCTCTTTGTCTTTTTTGGCAAAGAGCTTTTTGCGGATCCGGGCGGTCTCGTAGGAGCCGCACCAGGGGCACCGCACAACGGGCGGCATGCTGGGGTACTGTCCCATCAGCCGTCTGTTTTCCTCTTCATAGATGGAGGTCGTCCGGTAGGCGTCCCGGTCAAAGGCGGGGTTCTTTTTAACTACCTCGTCGATAAAGGGCTGGCAGAAGTCCTCCCACTGATGGAAAAACTCTTCCTCCGTGATCTCGCCGCTGCTCTGCCGGTTCTGAAGCTCTTCTCGTTTGGCGCTGGTGATGCCGTAGGCAGGGTCGATTTCTTTGCATTCATTGTGACCGCAGTGCGGGCAGGTCCACGTGCGCGGCAGCGGGCCGGCGGATAAAAGAGCGCATTTGGGGCAGTAGAGCCAGTTGGAAGCCATGTATTTGAAATGTGCCATAGAAAATCACCTCTGAAAAAATTATCATATGATTACCATATGATTTGTATATGTTGCCGGGCTGGTTTGGAGTTGAATCATTTCACTTTATAAAGTATAACGCCGCCTCATGTCCTTTGCAAGCGTCAAATGAATAAAGTTTTTCTGAAATTTCTATTGAAATTTCTATTGAGAAAATCGGAGAATATCGGTATAATAGGTTCACGTGTTTTTCGGGGAAATGCCCGGAGCAAATGACTACAATGGAAAGAAATGGGGGATGCTTTATGACGGAGAAAAGGACACCCGGGACGGGGGGAGAATGCTATATTCCATACGGGCAGCGCACCGGTGAAGAATCGGTCGTTTATTTCACAAGGGATCTGTCTGCTGATGGCCTGAAGAAAATTTATGAGAGAATCCAGTCCCGCCTGACGGGGAAGGTGGCTGTAAAGCTTCATACGGGCGAGCAGCACGGACCTAACATCATACCGCGCCCATGGGTGCGCCATCTGATTGAAACGGATCTGCCGGATGCGTCCATTGTCGAGACAAACACTTATTACGAGGGCGACCGCTACACCACGGATGTACACCGGAAGACGTTAGAGGTGAATGGATGGACATTTTGCCCGGTAGACATCCTGGACGAGGAAGGCACGGCCATGCTGCCGGTGAAGGACGGGAAATGGTTCACGGAAATGTCCGTGGGAAAGAATCTGCTGAATTATGATTCCCTGTTTGTGCTGACCCATTTTAAGGGACATACGATGGGTGGTTTCGGCGGCTCAAATAAAAACATCGGCATCGGATGCGCGGACGGAAGAATCGGGAAAGCGATGATTCACACCGTTCCGGGCTCTGACGACCTCTGGAGCATCAGCATGGAAGAATTTATGGAACGCATGACGGAGTCTGCGAAATCCGTGGTAGATCATTTTGGCAGCAAGATTGCTTATGTGAATGTCATGCGGAATATGTCTGTTTCCTGTGACTGCGAGGGAACGGCGGCAATGCCGGTCGTGACGCCGGATGTCGGGATTCTGGCGTCTACGGATATTCTCGCCGTGGATCAGGCCTGCGTCGACCTGATTTACGCACTGAAGGAGCAGGATCACAAGGACTTTGTCGAACGGATGGAGAGCCGCCATGGCCTGCGTCAGCTCACTTACATGAAGGAGCTGCACATGGGGAATGACAGATATCAGCTGATTAATATCGACCATGAGGATCTGTCCATCCAGCCGCCGGAGGCAGTCAAAGACGTAGTGCCTTTTCAGAAAATCGTGCTTTGACAGACCGTTTTCAGAAAAAGCAGGGACAAAAGAATATTTAATGGAAGGAAAGCAGGAAAATTGGAAGATAGTAAGCTACTTAAAGAGATAGCTCCCCAGTTTGCCTTTGAGGGAGAGCCGGAAACGTGTGTTCCTTTTGGAAGCGGACATATTAACGACACGTACCGTGTTGCCTGCAGGACGGACGAAGGGGAAAAATACTATGTACTTCAGAGGATGAACCACAGCGTGTTTCAGAATCCAGAAGCATTGATGGAAAATATCAGCAGTGTCACTGCGTGGCTGCAAAGGGAAATTATTGCGAACGGAGGTGACGAAAAAAGGGAAGCGCTGACCCTGGTACCCACGAAAGAGGGAAACCCGTTTTATGTCGATCAGGAGGGAGAGTACTGGCGGGTGTTTCTTCTGATTGAAAATGCCAGCTGCTATGACACAGTGGAGAAGGCGGAGGATTTCTATCAGAGCGCGGTAGCGTTTGGCCGTTTTCAGCGGATGCTCGCGGACTATCCAGCCGCGACGCTGCATGAGATTATTCCGAATTTCCACAATACCGTGGATCGGCTGCGCAGGTTTGAAGCTGCTCTGGACGCTGACCCGTGCGGACGCGCGGCGGATGTGGAAAAGGAAGTACAGTTTGTACTGGAGCGCCGCGAACTGGCGCACTACCTCTGTGACCGGCAGGCGGATGGGAGACTTCCGCTCCGGGTAACACACAATGACACAAAGCTCAACAATGTCATGATTGACGATGAAACCGGGAAGGCGATTTGTGTCGTAGACCTGGACACGGTGATGCCGGGACTTTCTGCAAACGACTTCGGCGATTCCATTCGCTTTGGGGCGAATACCGCTGCGGAGGATGAGCGGGATCTGAGCCTGGTATCTTGCAGCATGGAGCTGTATGAGCAATATGTGAAAGGATACATCGAAGGCTGCGCCGACGCATTAACTCCGGAAGAGCTGGACGCCCTGCCAATGGGGGCGCTCCTGATGACATATGAATGCGGGATGCGCTTCCTGACGGATTATCTGGAGGGAGACCATTATTTCAAAATTCACCGGGAGGGACATAATCTTGACCGTGCACGCTCACAGTTTGCACTGCTGGCGGATATGGAGAAGAAACTGCCGCAGATGCGTGAAATTGTGGAGAAATACCGTGGGTGAAGAAATGCGGACTCATTATATCACATGTCCATACTCGCTTGCGAGCATGGACGAAGGCCGCGCCTTGCGCGAAGCGCAATTTTAAATGCGCGGCTTTCATTATATCACATGTCCGTATCCGCGCAGCGGATATGGACGAAGGCCGCGCCTTGCGCGAAGCGCAATTTTAAATGCGCGGCTTTCATTATATCATCGAAACCGTCTCAAAGGCTGCATCCTTGAGGCGGTTTCTTTATTTGTCGAACAATAATAAGCGGAAGGTTCTTCGGATTTTGGCTATTGCGATTCGCGTTTCAGGTGATAGTAATTTTAGTAAAAATGTACCCGAAACATGGATTTTCATACTTATTTTCATAAAATATTCGGAATTGACGAATGATAAGGGGAAGACTATAATAACGGAGGATTGATAAAAATTTAACGTTAATTATTTATCAGCCAGATTCCACTATTTGTGGGGTGACACAAATAGCGACCACCGGATAAAAGGAGGATTTATAATGGCAAAGACAGAAGTCAACATCCCGGAGATCATTGATACTGCAGAGGCTCTGGAAGCGAAAATGGCCGCCATGAAGGAGGCGCAGAAGATGTTCGCGTCCTATACGCAGGAGCAGGTGGACAGGATTTTTAAGGCTGCTGCCACCGCCGCGGATAAGGCACGTATCCCTCTGGCGAAAATGGCGGTCGCCGAGACCGGCATGGGTGTGGTTGAGGATAAGGTGATTAAGAATCATTACGCATCCGAATATATTTATAATGCATATAAAAACACAAAGACCTGCGGCGTGGTCGAGGAGGATCAGACCTACGGCATCAAAAAAATCGCGGAGCCGATCGGCCTGATCGCGGCGGTGATTCCGACTACCAATCCGACGTCGACGGCTATTTTCAAGACGCTGATTTCGCTGAAGACGAGAAACGCGATCATCATCAGCCCGCATCCGCGCGCGAAGAAGAGTACGATTGAGGCTGCAAAGGTCGTTCTGGACGCTGCGGTAAAGGCAGGCGCCCCGGAGGGGATCATCGGTTGGATTGATGTTCCGAGCCTGGAGCTGACGAACCTGGTGATGCGAAAGCCGGATATCATTCTGGCGACCGGCGGACCGGGCATGGTAAAGGCGGCCTATTCCTCCGGAAAGCCGGCTCTGGGCGTGGGCGCGGGAAATACGCCGGTCATTATCGATGACACGGCGGATGTGCGTCTGGCGGTGAATTCCATTATCCACTCCAAGATCTTTGATAATGGTATGATCTGTGCTTCCGAGCAGTCAGTGACGGTTCTGGAGGGCGTTTACCAGCAGGTGAAGGATGAATTTCAGTATCGCGGCTGCTATTTCCTGCAGGGCGACGAACTGGACAAGGTGCGCAGGACGATCATTATCAACGGTGCGCTGAATGCGAAGATCGTGGGACAGTCGGCCTATACTATTGCGAAGATGGCGGGCGTGGAGGTCCCGGCCTGGACGAAAATTCTGATTGGCGAGGTGGAATCCGTAGATATCAGCGAAGAGTTTGCGCATGAAAAGCTTTTTCCGGTGCTGGCCATGTATAGGGCGGCGACCTTTGACGAGGCGATCGCGAAGGCTGAGCGTCTGGTGGCGGACGGCGGCTTTGGACACACCTCTTCCCTTTATATCAATACGAACGAGACCGAGAAGATGGCGAAGCACGCGGCGGCGATGAAGACCTGCCGGATTCTGATCAATACACCTTCCTCTCACGGCGGCATCGGTGATCTGTACAACTTTAAGCTGGCTCCGTCGCTGACGCTTGGCTGCGGCTCCTGGGGCGGCAATTCCGTATCAGAGAACGTGGGCGTGAAGCACCTGCTCAATATCAAGACTGTCGCCGAAAGGAGAGAGAACATGTTGTGGATGAGGACTCCGGAGAAAGTATACTTTAAGAAGGGCTGCATGCCGGTAGCCTTAGATGAGCTGGGCACGGTGATGGGCAAGAAGCGTGCGTTTATCGTGACTGATTCCTTCCTTTATAAAAATGGTAACACCAGACCGATCGAGAAAAAGCTCGATGAGATGGGCATCGTGCACACCTGCTTTTCAGACGTAGAGCCGGATCCGTCTCTGGCCTCTGCAAGAGCCGGAGCAAAGGCAATGACGGCTTTTGAGCCGGATGTCATCATTGCTCTCGGCGGCGGCTCTGCGATGGACGCGGGCAAGATCATGTGGGTGCTTTATGAGAACCCGGACGCAGATTTTGAAGACATGTCCATGGATTTCATGGATATCCGCAAGAGGATTTACACCTACCCGAAAATGGGCAAAAAGGCTTATTTTGTAGCGATTCCGACCTCCTCCGGTACCGGCTCTGAAGTGACGCCGTTCGCGATCATCACAGACAAAGAGACCGGCATCAAATGGCCGCTGGCGGATTACGAGCTGATGCCGGACATGGCGATCGTAGACACGGACAATATGATCAGCGCTCCGAAGGGACTCACCTGCGCGTCCGGAATTGATGTCATGACCCACGCGATTGAGGCTTACGTATCAGTCATGGCCTCTGATTTCACAGACAGCCTGGCTTTGCGCGCGATCAAGCTGGTGTTTGAATATCTGCCGAGAGCCTACAGGGATGGCAACGACATCGAGGCAAGAGACCACATGGCAAACGCTTCCTGCCTGGCAGGTATGGCTTTTGCAAACGCGTTCCTGGGCGTGAACCATTCTCTGGCGCACAAGCTGGGTGCCTTCCATCACATTCCGCACGGCATCGCCAACGCACTGGTACTCACGGACGTGATACGCTACAACAGCGCGGAGGCTCCGGCGAAGATGGGTACCTTCTCACAGTATCAGTATCCGCACGCACTTGCCCGCTACGCGGAGATCGGCCGTTCAGTCGGCCTGACCGGCGAGACGGATCAGGAGATTCTGGATAAGCTGATTGACAAGCTGGAGGAGCTGATGCGCACGATTGAAATCAAGCCTACCATCCGTGATTACGGCGTGGATGAGCAGTATTTCCTGGACACCCTGGATGAGATGACCGAGCAGGCGTTCAACGACCAGTGCACGGGGGCGAACCCGAGATATCCGCTGATGTCTGAGCTGAAGGAGATTTACCTGAAGGCTTATTATGGGAAAAACAGGAAAGACGGGAAAGACAGCCAGTGATGCCTGTCAGGCAAAATCGAAAAGGAAGGGAGGGTATCTCCTGTAAAAAAGTGGGGATGCCCAGGCTCATATGTAAGGGCTGAAGAAAGGCAGACTACAAAGCTGTCAGAAAAAGCTCTGAACTTATTATACGGGGAGGAATACCATGAATTTAAAGGATAAAAAATTATTAGTAACACGTCCATACAAGGTCGTCTATCAGGACGGAGACCGCATCATCAAGGTATTTACAAAGGAACACGGAAAGGCAAACGTTTTTAACGAGGCACTCTGCACCGCAAGGGTGGAGGAGAGCGGACTGGACATCCCGCTGGTGCTGGAGGTGACTGAGATTGACGGGGAGTGGGCGCTCGCCGTTCAGTATGTGGCAGGAGAAACTCTGGAAGAGAAAATGGCAAATGACCCGATCAATATTGAGACCTACATGGAGCAGTTTGTGGACGCGCAGCTGGCCATGCATGCGAAAAAAGCACCGAGGCTGACGCTGCAGAAGGATAAATTTGCTCGGAAGATTGACAGCCTGAAGGAGAAGCTCGACGCTACCACGCGCTACGAGCTGCATACCCGCTTGAATGCTATACCAAACCATACGAAGCTCTGCCACGGCGACTTCAATCCGAGCAATGTCATTGTCCGGGAGGATGGCACGATGACGATTGTGGACTGGGCGCATGCGACACAGGGCAACGCCAGCGGGGATGCGGCTATTACTTATCTGGAATTCGCACTGAAAAATCAGAAAAAGGCTGATCTTTATCTGGATCTTTTCTGCAAAAAGAGCGACACGGCGAAGCAGTACGTGCAGAAATGGCTGCCGATCGCGGCGGCCGCGCAGCTGACTAAGGGCATTCCCGAGGAGGAGGCTTTCCTGCGGCGATGGACGGAGATTATTGATTTTCAGTGAGGAAACTGAGCAGATTTTCGGCATATCATATTTGAAATACCCGGCTTTGTCTTATGCAGGCCGGGCGTTTTTCTGATTTTGTCATCTTTTGGATAAGATAATCGTCAGAAAGGGTTAGTACAGGCGGGCGGCATTTTGCTTCTTGTCCATATCCGGGAAACGTGGTAGAATGTGTCTGGCTGTATCGGAGAAAATTGAAGAGGTGGTGAAGAAATGGCTGATTTGAAAACATGGTGGGATATGCCGGTTGGAGAGCAGATCGCCAACGCAGGAAGTGAGGTGGCGAGGGCAATCCGAAAAAAAAATAAAAATGATAAGCTGGGAGCATCAGAATTTTGTATTCATGCGATAGAGATGCTGTGCTATGCGAAACTGGATCCAAAGAATGCGAATCGCCGGAACGAGCTTTCCTATGCGCAGGAAGAAATTCTGGATTATATCCTGGGCGATAATTTATATCAGAATGACGACCAGTCTATCATGAAATGGTATGACGCGTTTATTCGGTAAAAAGAATTTATAATGGGACATGGAACATGCGCCACTGGCATACAGCAACGGCGCAAAGTAAAACGACTTTCGCTGTTTACTATATCTTGCAGAAGACATAGCAATCAGCCGGATCAGACCTTTATGCTGTTCCATTCATATTATGATAAAAAGATCATGGAGGACCGAAGATGAGGTTAACGAAGCTTTTAGAGAAGATCGAGTATACGTGTGTGCAGGGTTCGCCGGACACTGAGGTGAAGAACCTGGTCAATGATTCGCGGAAGGTGGAAGAGGGTTCTCTGTTTTTCTGCATTAAGGGCGCCGTGACAGACGGACATAAATATGCGGCTGATGTGGTGGCGAAGGGCGCGAAGGTACTTGTGGTGCAGGATGAGGTGGAGGCGCCGCAGGACGTGACGGTGATCCGGGTGGCGGACACACGTCTGGCCATGGCGCTGATGTCGGCGGCGTATTTTGGCTATCCGGCGAAGGAGATGCGGATTATCGGCGTGACCGGGACGAAGGGGAAGACGACGACGACGTATATGGTGAAGTCGATTCTCGAGTCGGCAGGGTATAAGGTCGGGCTGATCGGCACGATTGAGGCGATTATCGGGGATGAGAGGATCCCGGCGCACAATACGACGCCGGAATCCTATACGATCCAGGAATATTTTCGCCGCATGGCGGACGCAGGCTGCCAGGTGGTGGTGATGGAGGTCTCCTCCCAGGGGCTGATGCTGGAGCGCACGGCGGGGATTCCGTTCGAGCTGGGCATTTTTACAAATATCGAGCCGGATCATATTGGACCGGCGGAGCATGCGAGCTTTGAGGATTATCTGGAGTGCAAAAGCCGCCTTTTCTGGCAGTGCAGGTATGGGATTTTAAATGCGGACGATCCTCATCTGGAGGCGATTCTGAAGGGGCATACCTGTGAGGTGGAGACCTTTGGCTTGTCTGAGAATGCCGGGATTCGTGCGGAGAATATGCAGCTGGTATCACGGCCCGGGTATCTTGGAATCGCATATACGGTGTCGTGGAAAGGGGAAAAAGAGACTCGTTTTGATGTGGAGATTGACATTCCGGGTAAATTCAGTGTATATAATTCATTGACAGCGATTGCAATCTGCCGTCACTTTCAGGTTGGTATGGAAGATATCCGCAGAGCGCTCAAAAGCGCGAAAGTAAAGGGGCGCGTGGAGCTGGTGAAGGTTTCCGATGAGTTTACGCTGATGATTGACTACGCGCACAATGCGATGGCGCTGCAGAGCCTGCTGGAGACGCTGCGCGAGTATCACCCGCACCGTCTGATCAGTGTCTTCGGATGCGGGGGCAACCGCTCGAAGCTGCGCCGCTACGAGATGGGCGAGGTCTCCGGGAAGCTGGCGGATCTGACTGTCATCACCTCGGACAATCCGCGCTTTGAGGAGCCGGAGGCGATCATCGAGGACATCGTGACCGGCATGGAAAAGACAGACGGCAAATATATAAAGATTACGGACCGGAAGGAAGCGATCGCCTGGGCAATCCACCACGGGGAGCCGGGTGATATCATCGTCCTTGCCGGGAAGGGTCACGAGGATTATCAGGAGATCCGGGGCGTTCAGTATCCGATGGATGAAAGAGTGCTGATCCAGGAGATTCTGAAGGAGGACGCTCTGTGAGCAGGCTCTGAGGGCGCGGACATGGACAGGGGATGAAAGATGGATTTATACGCAGATATCATGATTGATATTTCACACAGTAAGCTTGACCAGACCTTTCAGTACCGGATACCAACCGAGCTCGCGGCGACCCTGGAGCCGGGGGATGTGGTGGAGCTTCCGTTTGGGAATGGGAACCGGCTGGCGAAGGGATATGTGCTGCGCATCTCAGGGGAACTGTCCTGCCCTCCCGAAAAGCTTAAGACGATTCTCCGGCGGGTGAATGAGATGGGAAATACGGAGTCAAAGCTGATCTCGCTGGCGCTCTGGATGCGTGATTATTATGGTTCGACGACGCTCCAGGCCCTGCACACCGTGCTTCCGTTCCGAAATACGGTTCCCGAAAAAAAGAAAAAGAGGGTCGTACTCGCGGTGGCGCCCGAAAGGGTCCGAGAAGAGCTTGAGCAGTTCCGGAAGAAGCATCAGACGGCGAGGGTGAGGCTTCTGGAGGCTTTGTTGGATGAGCCGGCACTCCCGCAGGAGGCAGTGACGGGGACGCTGCGTATCACAAGACCGGTGCTGCGCTATCTGGAGGAAAAGGGACTCATCCGCTGCGAGTCAGAGCAGATTTACCGGACTCCGGCGATTCTCAGAGAGCTGCGCCAGGAATCAGAAGAGGAGGGAAATATACAGACATCTGTCACCGGGTTTTCTCTCAGCCAGGAGCAGCAGATGGTAGTGGACGCGGTCCGTGAGAGCACTCCTGGGCGCTTTGCCGAATTTTTAATCCACGGAGTGACGGGCAGCGGCAAGACAGCTGTCTACATTGAACTGATCGCAGATACACTGCGACATCACCGTCAGGCGATCCTGCTGATTCCGGAGATTTCGCTGACCTACCAGAATGTCGTCCGCTTTTACCATGCATTCGGCGACCGGATTTCGATCCTGCATTCACGCCTGACGCAGGCGGAGCGGTATGACCAGTTCGAACGGGCGAAGATGGGCGACATTGATGTCATGATCGGCCCGCGTTCCGCACTGTTTACACCATTTGAACATCTCGGCCTGATTATCATTGACGAAGAGCATGAGCTGTCCTACAAAAGTGAATCGGTGCCGCGCTATGACGCGCGGGAGGTGGCGAGGAAAAGAGCGGCGCTGGAGGGAGCGATACTGGTGCTCGGTTCCGCGACTCCGTCCATGGAGTCTTATTATGCCGCCGCGCAGGGGATGAGCAGGCTGCTTTCGATGCGGAGCAGGCCGACCGGGGGCCGGCTCGCGGAAGTGACTGTCGTGGATATGCGCAGGGAGCTCCGGGATGGCAACAGCTCGATTTTAAGCCGCGCACTTTCAGAAAAGCTGCGCACCACACTGGAGCGCGGACAGCAGAGCATGCTGTTCCTGAACCGGAGAGGATACGCCGGATTTGTCCTCTGCCGCTCATGCGGGCATGTGATGAAGTGCCCGCACTGTGATGTTTCGCTCTCTTTGCATGACGGAGGACGGCTTGTCTGCCATTACTGTGGATATGAGCAGCCGGCCATAAAAAAATGTCCTGTGTGCGGTTCCCCGTTTATCGGCGGATTCAGAGCCGGTACACAGCAGATCGAGGCAGTGGTAGCCGACGCATTTCCCAAAGCGCGCATCCTGCGGATGGATGCGGACACGACAAGGGGAAAGGACGGACATGCCGAGATTCTGCGCTCCTTCGGGCGGCATGAGGCGGATATCCTGGTCGGCACGCAGATGATTGTGAAAGGGCATGATTTTCCCGGGGTTGCTCTGGTCGGTGCGCTGGCTGCGGATATGTCACTGAATGTCAGTGATTTCCGTGCCGCTGAGCGGACATACCAGCTTCTGGTCCAGGCGGCCGGGCGCGCGGGCAGAGGGGAGATCCCCGGTGAAATGGTGATCCAGACCTATCACCCGGACCACTATGCGATTACCTGCTCGGCCGCGCAGACCTATGAGTCGTTCTATGAGCGGGAAATTGATTACCGAAGACTGTCCGGATATCCGCCCGCAGGCTCTCTGATGACGGTTCACTGTTCTGCGGAGGATGAGGAGAAGCTTTCACAGGCGGCCACGTATCTGGCGCGATTTGCCCGGCAGGTGGCCGCGAAATACCAGGCGGACGTGATGGGGCCTTCCAGGGAGCCGGTCGCGAAAATTAAGGATGTATACCGTATGGCGATTTATGTTCGCCATAAAGAGGCAGGGGCTCTGACGGCGGTTAAAAATTATATGGAGCAGTATATAGAGATGAACAGCGGATTTCACGATATCTTCATTACTTTTGAAAGATAAATTTTCTACAGTTGTTACATGTCACACCTGCTAAGACGAAGATAAAATAAATTAAGCCAGGATATGGCCTGTAACATAGCTTCACAGCTACAAGGAAAAAGGGAAGGCAGGATTTTGAGAAATGGCACTGAGACATATCAGAATTTACGGAGATGAAATATTGACAAAGGCATGCCGCCCGGTGCAGATGATGACGCCGCGCACAAAAATACTGATTCGGGATATGCTGGATACGATGTATGACGCGAACGGCGTGGGACTGGCCGCTCCCCAGGTGGGGATCCTGAAGCAGATTGTGGTAATTGATATCGGGGAAGAGGGGGACGGCAATGGGAATACGGATGCTGATGGCAATAGCAGCAGCCCTCTTGTGCTTGTCAACCCGGAGATTCTGGAAACGTCCGGTGAACAGACCGGGCAGGAGGGGTGTTTAAGTCTGCCGGGGCAGGCGGGAATGGTGACCAGGCCGAATTATGTGAAAGTAAAGGCATTTGATGAGAACATGCATGAGAGGATCATTGAAGGCACGGAGCTGCTCGCACGGGCAATCTGCCACGAGTGCGACCACCTCAAAGGGATCATGTATGTGGAAAAGGTTGAAGGAGATTTGTTTGAAGTAACCGATGAGCCGGAGGATGGCGGGACGGATGGCAAGTGAGTATCGACGCGCCGGAACAAAATAGAGGACGAGGTGAGGAGAATATGATAAAAAACGTTGTTTTCATGGGTACTCCGGATTTTGCGGTGGGTACGCTGAAGGCCCTGATCGACTCGGAGCGCTATCAGGTGCAGGCGGTATTTTCCCAGCCGGATAAGCCAAAGGGGCGTTCCGGGGCATTGCAGATGCCGCCGGTAAAGGCGCTTGCCGTCGATGCCCGGATCCCGGTATATCAGCCTGATAAGATACGGGATCCCGGATGGCTGGATGTGCTGAAGGAGCTCTCTCCGGACGTGATTGTCGTCGTGGCGTTCGGCCAGATCATCCCGAAGCCGGTTCTGGACCTTCCGCCTTATGGCTGTGTCAACGTCCATGCGTCCCTGCTTCCCAAATATCGCGGCGCTGCGCCGATCCAGTGGGCGATCATCAATGGCGAGAGTGTGACCGGTGTGACGACCATGCGTATGGACGAGGGACTGGACACCGGTGACATGATCTTAAGAGAGGCTGTTCCGATCGACAAAGACGAGACCGGGGGCAGCCTGTTTGACAAGCTAAGCACCGTGGGGGCAAGCCTGCTCATCCGGACGCTGGACGCGCTGGGCGAAGGGACGGCGCATTTTGAAAAACAGCCGGAGAAAAGCCCGACTGAGTATGCCTCCATGCTGACAAAAAAAGACGGGAGGATTGACTTTTCCGGCAGCACACATGAGATCGAGTGCCGGATCCGCGGGCTGGATCCCTGGCCCGGCACCTGGACGATGTTCCATGGAAAACATTTGAAAATCTGGAAAGCGGAGGCTGTGGAGGGCGCATCGTGCGCCGGACTTCCCGGCACAGTCTGTGCCGTCCTGAAGAATGCCCTGCACGTCCGGACCGGCAGCGGAGTGCTGTCGATCCTGGAGGTGCAGCCCGAGGGGAAAAAGCGGATGGGCATTGACGCGTTTCTGCGCGGGTACCCGGTGAAGGTGGGCGAGCAGTTCTGAAGAAAACTTAGAAAGTCTTAAGGTTCAAAGCGGGGGCGGGTGCTTTACGGACATTCTTTTTTGTGATAAAGTGGGAAGCAGGAGGGATGTATGATGTTTTATGGCTATTATATGTTTGACTGGACCTATCTGCTTGTGATTGTCGGGCTGGTGCTTTCCCTGGCCGCTTCGGCGCATGTAAAAAGCACATTCCGCCAATATAACCAGGTGCGCAGCATGCGCAATCTGACCGGGGCGATGGCTGCGCAGAAGGTTCTGCAGAGCGCGGGGATTTATGATGTGGCTATCGAACGGGTCTCCGGGGAGCTGACGGATCATTATGATCCGCGCACGAAGACGCTGAGGCTTTCAAATAGCACTTATGCGTCAAATTCAGTGGCGGCGGTCTGCGTGGCCGCGCATGAGTGCGGGCATGCTGTGCAGGACCAGGTGGGATACGCGCCGCTCGGCATCCGGAGCTCTCTGGTGCCGGCTGCGAACATTGGTTCCTCTCTTGGCTGGCCGATCTTTTTCTTTGGCTGGATTTTTTCCTTTCAGCCGCTGATTACAGCCGGGATTGTATTGTTCACACTGGCGGTTCTGTTTCAGCTGGTCACGCTCCCGGTGGAGTTCAACGCTTCCTCGCGGGCGATGCGGATTCTCGAGGATACCCATCTTCTGGGAGATCAGGAGCTTGCCTCAGGGAGACGGGTACTCCGGGCGGCGGCTCTGACCTACGTGGCGAGCCTCGCGGCTTCTGTACTGCAGCTGCTTCGGCTGGTGATTCTTTCAGGAGGGAGAAGGCGCAGATGACAAAGCCGGTGAATTTACGTGAGATATGTCTGGGCGTCCTGATGGAGATTACGGAGGAGGAAGCCTACAGCCATGTAGTTCTGCACCAGACTCTGGAAAAATATCAGTATCTGGAGAAGCGGGACCGGGCATTTATCTCAAGGACAGTGGAGGGTACGCTGGAGCATATGATTCAGCTCGATTATATTATCGAGCAGTTTTCCAATGTGCCGGTTTATAATATGAAGCCTCTGATCCGCAATCTGCTGCGGATGTCCGTTTATCAGCTCAAATATATGGACAGCGTTCCGGATTCCGCCGTCTGCAATGAGGCGGTTTCCCTGGCGCAGAAAAAAGGGTTCTATAATCTCAAGGGATTTGTAAACGGCGTCCTGCGCAACACGGCCCGGCGGCTTTCGCAGGTACGCTATCCGGATTCGGATCAGGAGCCGCTGCATTATCTGTCGGTGAAGTATTCCTATCCGCTCTGGATGCTGAATAAATGGGTGGCACAGTTTGGATATGAGACGACGGAGATCATATGCCGCGATTCGCATATGAGCAGAGGTACGACGGTGCGCTGCAACCTCACGAAGGCTTCCATGGAGGAGATTACAGCGGATCTTGCCGCGCAGGGGATTACGGTAAGGCAGCATCCCTACCTGGATTATGCGCTGGAGATTTCCAATTATAATTACATCGGAGCCGTGTCCGCATTCCGGAAGGGATGGATCCAGGTACAGGATGTCAGCTCCATGCTGGTTTCCGAGATTGCGGCTCCAAACTGGGGCGATTACTGCATTGACGTCTGTGCGGCTCCGGGCGGCAAAAGCCTTCATATGGCGGAAAAGCTGATGGGAAGCGGCTATGTGGAGGCGCGGGATATTTCGGAGAGAAAGGTGCGCCTGATGCAGGAAGCGATCGAACGCTCGGAGATGATCAATATCCGGGCGATGCGGATGGATGCGACCCTGCCGGATGAGGAATCGCGGCAAAAAGCGGATATCGTGCTTGCGGACGTTCCGTGCTCCGGCCTTGGCGTGATCCGCAAAAAACAGGACATCAAATACAAAATGTCCGAAAAGCAGCAGGCGGACATTATAAGAATCCAGAGACGGATTTTGACGAATGTGCAGGAGTATGTACGTCCGGGCGGGACTCTGGTGTACAGCACCTGTACCATCGGCGCTGACGAGAACCAGTACAATATCAAATGGTTTCTGGAAAATTTTCCTTTCCACCTGGAAAGCATTGATCCCTATATTTGTGATGGGCTAAAAAGCCGCACGACGGCGGGCGGTTTCCTTCAGCTGCTTCCTGGCGTGCATGCTTCGGATGGATTTTTTATCGCG
Organism: Lachnospiraceae bacterium; assembly: GCA_021203145.1. Taxonomy (GTDB): domain Bacteria; phylum Bacillota; class Clostridia; order Lachnospirales; family Lachnospiraceae; genus Choladousia. The sequence goes on from JAJQBS010000008.1 coordinate 32,250, forward strand.
AGGCTGCGGAGGGAATGAGTGGGCAAGAGGCAGGCGAAGTCCTGGGCTGCGCCAAGGCTTTTTGCGTTTGCGATTTACGTATCAGGCGGTGCAGGATGGGCATATGATTCCGCGACAGATCCGAAATCCGGAGGATCTGCAGTGGGGAGCCGCGGGTGCCAGGGATAGAGGCGCTTGAAACATGCAGTATAGTCGGAATTTTGGCAGAGAAACGATGGATAGTGGTGCATGGAACATGCAGTACAGTCGAATTTTGGCAGAGAAACGATGGATAACAGTGCGATGATTGAGAATGACGATAGGCGTGACATCAAAAGCATGACACTTGCGGAGCTGTCCGGCGAGGTGGCCGCGCTCGGGGAGAAACCATTCCGCGCCCGGCAGCTTTATCAGTGGATGCATCAGAAGCTTGCGCGGGACTATGGCGAGATGACGAATCTTCCCAAAAGCTTCCGGGAAGAATTGCGCAAACGGTATGAATACACCTCTCATACGCTCCTGGACCGGCGCGTTTCCTCACTGGACGGTACGGAGAAGTATTTGTTTGGCCTGTCTGACCGCCATGTGGTTGAGAGTGTACTGATGCGCTACCATTTTGGCAATTCCGTCTGCATCTCCTCTCAGGTCGGCTGCCGCATGGGGTGCTCGTTCTGCGCTTCGACGATCGGCGGGCTGACAAGGAATCTTGCACCATCGGAGATGCTTGACCAGATCTATTCGATCCAGCGTCTGACCGGCGAGCGGGTTACCCATGTGGTCGTTATGGGGACGGGAGAGCCGCTTGACAATTATGACGGCCTGACCAGGTTCCTGCGGCTTCTCTCGGATGAAAATGGGCTGAACCTGAGCCAGAGAAACATCACGGTGTCGACCTGCGGCCTGCCTGAAAAGATACGGAAGCTTGCAGAAGAAAGGTTTCAGATTACGCTGGCTCTTTCTCTGCACGCGCCTACGCAGGAAAAGCGCCAGATCCTGATGCCCATTGCGAGAAGGTACGAGCTGGGCGAGGTGCTGGACGCCTGCCGGTATTATTTTGAGACAACCGGGCGCAGAGTGACATTTGAATACAGTCTGGTGAGCGGCTTGAATGATTCCAAAAAGGACGCCGAAACGCTTGCGGCACTTCTTGGGAGCTTTCCCTGCCACATCAATCTGATTCCGGTCAATCCCGTCAGCGAGAGGGACTATGCCCCGCCTGACCGCCGGACGGTGGCCGCTTTTAAAAATATACTTGAAAAATGTGGGAAAACGTGTTGTACTATTAGAAGAGAAATGGGGCGTGACATTCAGGGCGCCTGTGGGCAGCTTCGCAAGGGCTACATGGAGAAAGGACTAGCAGAATGAGGGTTTACAGCATCACGGACATTGGCAGGAGACGTTCCTCTAACCAGGATTTTATTTACGCCTCCGAACAGCCGGTCGGCAATCTGCCGAATCTGATGATTGTCACGGACGGCATGGGAGGACACAATGCGGGCGATCTGGCTTCGCGCTATACGGTGGAGTCGATCATCGAGTTTCTGGAGAAGGCAAAGGGCGACCGCCCGATCGCGCTTCTCTCTGAGGCGATTCATTACGCCAATGACTGTGTGATCGAGAAAGCGGCGACAGATAAGGCGCTCGAGGGCATGGGGACGACGGTTGTCGCGGCGGCGGTCAAGGACGGCTGCCTGTATGTCGCCAATGTTGGCGACAGCAGACTCTACCTGATTGACCAGGAAATTTCGCAGATTACCCGGGACCATTCTCTGGTGGAGGAGATGGTTCGGATGGGGGAAATCCAGCGGAAGGACGCGCGCACACATCCGGATAAAAATGTGATCACCCGGGCGATCGGCGTAAAGGCGCCGGTGCGGGTTGATTTTTTTGACGTGAAGCTTGAAGAGGGGGACCGCATCCTGCTGTGCTCGGACGGACTTACCAATATGGTGGAGGACACCGAGATTCTGGAGATTGTCAGGAAGTATCATTCGCCGAAGGAAGCGGCGTGTCATCTGGTGAATGAGGCAAATAAGAATGGCGGAAAGGACAATATTTCGGTCGTTCTTGCCGAGGTCTGATATGGAGAAATATTTATGTTAAACCAGGGTATGTTTATTCAAAACAGATATGAAGTCATCTCCAGAATCGGCTCCGGCGGGATGGCGGACGTCTACAAAGCCAAGGATCATAAGCTGAATCGTTTTGTGGCAGTCAAGGTGCTGAAAAAAGAGTTCCGGGAGGATAAGGTATTTATTTCCAAATTCCGGGTCGAAGCCCAGTCCGCCGCAGGCCTGGCCCATGGCAATATTGTCAACATCTACGACGTGGGCGAGGAGGCCGGGATTAATTACATCGTGATGGAGCTGGTCGAGGGGATTACGCTCAAGGAATACATCGCTGATAAGGGCCGTCTTTCTGCCCGGGAGGCGACCAGCATTACGCTGCAGATTTCCGCAGGCCTGGAGGCGGCGCACAACAATGGGATCATCCACCGGGATGTAAAGCCGCAGAACATTATGATTTCCACCGATGGAAAGGTCAAGGTGGCAGATTTTGGCATCGCGCGGGCTGCCTCTGCGAATACAATGACATCCGGCGTGATGGGTTCCGTGCATTACAGCTCTCCGGAACAGGCCCGGGGCGGGTACAGCGATGAGAAGAGCGACATTTATTCGCTCGGAATCACCATGTACGAGATGCTGACCGGCCATGTCCCATTTGACGGGGACACGGCGGTAGCGGTCGCCCTCCGGCATCTGCAGGATGAGATGCATGGCCCCAGGGAGGAGTTCCCGGAGATTCCTTACAGTACCAACCAGATTGTACTGAAATGTACGCAGAAAAGCCCGGATCGCCGCTATCCGAATATGACAGAGCTGATCCGCGACCTGAGAGAATCTCTTGTAAATCCGGAAGGAGATTTTGTGACCTGGCCGACGGAGGATCGCACATCTAAGACGATCGTGATATCTAAGGAGGAGGTAGCGCAGCTCAAAACGGAGCAGACCCGCCAGGAGCAGCATCTTCCGGCATATGATGAATCAATGGATGTGGGCGCTGCGGCGAATATGCACGAAAGGGAGACTGAATCCGTGCAGAATCGTGCCTGGCAGCCTGGCAGCTACTACCAGAAAAGCCAGTATCAGGATGTGCCTCAGGGAGGGCAGGGCTCCTCTTATGAGGAAGAATGCTGGGGACTCGATGACCCATTGGACCAGGATTATTACGGTGGATATGATGATCCGGAGGCTTATCCGGCGGATACCGGGGAGGAAGAGGATAGCTATCATCTGGAGGAGGGCTATGAGCCGTCCGCCAGAAAAAAGAAAAAAGACGATGATACGGACAGTGACCTGAATCCGAAGCTGGAAAAAGCGGTAACGTTAGGCGGCATCATCATAGCGGTCATAGTCGGGTGCGTTTTTCTGGCATTGCTGGCAAACGCGCTTGGTGTAATGAGATTTTCGGGAAGTAACAAATCAGATTCCGATGGAGACGGCATTACGGTGGAGACCGCCATGGAAACGGAGGCGCCCACAGAGGCGCCGGTCGAGACAGAAAGCGAGAGCGAGACGGAGGAGGCAGAGGAATTCGCACTGGACAATCTCAGCAATATGGAGCTTTCACAGGCACAGGCGCTGCTGATCTCGCGCGGACTTCAGTACAGTGTTGACCAGACGCAGTACAGCGATACGGTGGCGAGTGGTTATGTTATCTCGACAGATCCGGAATACGGCGAGATGGTGAGTGCCCAGGATGTGATTACGCTCTACGTAAGCCAGGGACCCGAAGAGACAGAGGAGGACGAGGAGGTAGAATACAAGACCTTGTGGAGCGTGACCGGCTATACTGTGGAGCGTGCTGAGGAAGCACTGGAGATGCTCGGCCTTACGGCTGCTTATGCATATGAATCCAGCGACACCATCAGCGAGGGCCTTGTCACGCGTACCAGTGCGGATGATACGGACGGACTGGTACCGAAGGGAAGTACGGTCACGATCTACATCAGTACCGGGCCTTCCACATCTTCCGATACGACAGATGACGATAATATTACAATTATAGATGACAGCACGTCGACTTCGGATGCAGCATCCTCCGACACATCCACCTCGGAGACGGACGCCTCCGATACCACGACTTCGGATTCGGCATCATCCTCGTCGACGGATGAGGACGAGCTTACCATAAGCGGCACCTGGCAATGCAACGCTTCTCTGAAAGCCCCGTCCGGCTATACGGGGCAGCCTGTGAGGATCACACTGTATCAGTGCAGCACGGAGAGAACCATTTTTGAGGGAACGACGACCTTCCCTTATCTGTTGCAGGTCGCCGGCGTGGATGGCGAGACGACAGGCATTGCGTATGTCTATCTGCTTGATGAGGATACAGGCGAGGTGACCAGCAAGATCGAATACAGCGGGATCACGTTCAGCGAGGTGTCGTAGATTTAGTGGACATCCGGGCACTACTCAGGGTGAATGAATGCGTGGAAAGATTATCCGGGGCGTTGGCGGCTTTTATTATGTGCATGCCGCTGACGGTGAAATTTATGAATGCAGGGCGAAGGGAATTTTCCGAAAGGAAAAAATAAAGCCACTGGTTGGTGACGATGTGGAAATCTCCATACTGGACACATCTGATAAGACGGGAAATGTCGACCGGCTGCTTCCGCGGCGGAATATGCTGGTCCGTCCGGCTGCGGCGAACGTGGATCAGGCCATGGTAGTGTTTGCGGTTACGCATCCGCAGCCGAATCTGAACCTGTTGGATCGTTTTCTGATTCTGATGAGCCGCCAGGATATCCCGGTGATCATCTGTTTCAACAAGACGGATCTGGCCGATGCAAAGCAGATGAATACGCTGGAGGCGATCTACCGGGGCTGCGGCTGCGAGGTGTGCTTCGTGAGTGTGGAGCGCGCCGAGGGACTTGACAGAGTGCGCTCTCTGCTGGAGGCAAAAACGACAGTACTCGCGGGCCCTTCCGGTGTGGGAAAATCCTCGCTGACGAACCGCTTTCTGTCCGGACATCACATGGAGGTCGGGGAGATCAGCAAAAAGATCGACCGGGGAAAGCATACGACCCGACATACGGAGCTGCTTGTACTGGATCCGCCCGGTTCGGGTGAGGCTGCTGCCCCGAGCTACCTTCTGGATACGCCCGGATTCAGTTCCCTGTACCTGCAGGAGATGGAATATGAAGATTTGAAGGATTACTTTCACGAATTTGCGCCCTATGAGCCTTACTGCCGGTTTCAGGGCTGCATGCATTTAAAGGAGCCGGACTGTGCGGTAAAGGAGGCTGTAGCGAAGGGAGAAATTCACAGTGAGAGATACCAGAGCTATGCACTTCTGGCGGAAGAGTTAAAGGGCAGGAGAAAAAATTATGCGGCGGGCCACACCTGACCAGACGGACGCTTTTTCTGTCCGGGTGTGACAGAGATCGGAACGCTATCAGACTACAAAGGAAGGGGAGATTGGAAATGAACCGGAAGAATATTTTGGCGCCTTCCATATTGGCGGCGGATTTTAAGACATTAGGCAGCGAGGTAGAGACGGTGACGAAGGCGGGCGCCGGATATCTTCATATAGACGTGATGGACGGCGTGTTTGTGCCAAGTATTTCCTTTGGAATGCCGGTCATCTCCTCCATCCGTTCCGTGACGGACTGCGTTTTTGACGTACATCTGATGATCGTGGAGCCGGAGAAATACATCCGGGATTTTGCCGGCTGTGGGGCGGATAGCATTACGGTCCACGCGGAGAGTGCCCGTCATCTGCAGAGAGCCATCCATGAAATAAAGGAGATGGGGCTGCGTGCCGGAGTTGCGCTGAATCCGGCTACACCTCTTTGCGCACTGGACTACGTGCTCCCCTATCTTGATATGGTACTGATTATGACAGTCAATCCGGGGTATGGCGGACAGGCCTACATCCCGGAGATGACAGGCAAAATCCGCGCACTTCGCCGGAAGGCTCTTGATATGGGTACAGATCTTGACATCGAGGTGGACGGCGGCATCAATGACAGCACCCTGGAGGAGGTCCTTGCTGCCGGCGCAAATGTCTGCGTGGCAGGCTCCGCTGTGTTCGGGGGAGACCGGAGCGCAAATGTAAAGAAAATGTTGAACGTAATGTCACGTTATACGACTTATAAGTGAGTTTGTCCTTCGGGGACGCTTTCACAGGAAGGACGAGGTATCTTAAAATGAAGCTGGGAATCATCGGACTGCCGAACGTCGGCAAAAGCACATTATTTAACTCTCTTACAAAGGCGGGAGCGGAGGCTGCCAACTATCCATTCTGTACGATTGACCCGAATGTGGGCGTGGTGGCTGTCCCGGACGAGCGGCTCGGGCTGCTTTCGGCTCTTTATCATTCCGCAAAGGTGACGCCGGCCGTGATAGAGTTTGTCGATATCGCCGGGCTCGTCAAGGGGGCGTCGAAGGGCGAAGGGCTGGGCAACCAGTTCCTGGCGAATATCCGCGAGGTGGACGCGATTGTCCATGTGGTACGTTGCTTTGAAGATCCGAATGTCATCCATGTAGACGGAACGGTCGATCCGGTTCGCGATATTGAGACGATCAATCTGGAGCTGATCTTTTCTGACCTGGAGATTCTGGAACGCCGTATTGCGAAGATGGGACGCGCGGCAAATAATAACAAGGCTGCGGCGAAGGAGCTCGCGTTTATGAAAGCGCTCCAGGCTCATCTGGAGGACGGGAATCTCGCCATCACATATCAGACGGAGGATGAGGACGAGCTTGCGTGGTTTGCCGGGTACAATCTGCTCACGGCGAAACCGGTCATTTTCGCGGCGAACGTGGCGGAGGACGATCTCGCCGACGAGGCTGCTTCCAATCCTTACGTCCAGAAGGTGTGTGCTTATGCGGAGCAGACCGGCAGTGAGGTTTTTGTGATCTGTGCGAAGATTGAAGAGGAGATTGCGGAGCTGGAGGAGGATGAAAAGCAAATGTTTCTTGAGGATCTGGGATTGAAAGAGTCCGGTCTGGAGAAACTGATAAAGGCGAGCTACAGCCTGCTCGGGCTTCTGAGCTTTCTGACCGCCGGTGAGACGGAGACACGGGCCTGGACGATCAGGAAAGGAACAAAGGCGCCGCAGGCGGCCGGTAAGATCCATTCGGACTTTGAACGCGGTTTCATCCGCGCTGAGGTCGTAAACTACCGGGACCTTCTGGAGTGCGGCTCCCTTTCGGCAGCCAGGGAAAAGGGGCTGGTAGGACTCGAAGGAAAGGATTATGTCGTGAAGGACGGCGATGTGATCCTCTTCCGGTTTGCTGTGTGAGCCACGCCATGCGATGATAACGAGGTGACAGACTATGGAAGGCACAATCCGTTTCCCGAACCTGGGAATCACGCTGAACAATGTGATCAAGAGCTTTCAGGTGGGCGGCCTTACGATCGCCTGCTACGGGGTGGTTCTGGCCGTCGCGATGATGACGGGTCTGTGGCTGGTGATGAAAGTGGCAAAGACGACAGGGCAGAAGGAGGAAGACTATTTCGACCTGGGAATTATCGCAATTATTGTGGCTCTCGTCTGCGCAAGGATTTATTATGTTGTGTTTTCCTGGGATTATTACAGCACCCATATCGCCGAGATTTTTAACCTCCGGAAGGGAGGACTTGCAATCTATGGCGGGGTGGCGGGCGGAGTCCTTGCCGTACTGATCTTTTGCCATAAACGGAAGATCAATGCTCGTCTGGCGCTGGATACCATGTCGGTCGGCCTGGTGTGGGGACAGGCGCTGGGAAGATGGGGGAATTTTTTTAACAGGGAGGCATTCGGGGATTACACGGATAACCTGCTTGCGATGCAGCTTCCCGTCAGCGATGTGCGCGCCTCAGAGATTACGGACGCGATGTGGGCGCATCTGGAGACCATTGACGGTGTTGAATATGTCCAGGTTCACCCCACCTTTCTTTACGAATCACTCTGGAATCTGGGAGTGCTTGCGGTGCTTCTTTTTCTCACATTTCGGAGAAAAATGGAGCCGGGGGAGATTTTTCTGGCCTATCTGCTGCTGTATGGCACAGGACGCTTCTGGATAGAAGGCCTGCGCACGGATCAGCTCATTTTATTCGGAACCGGGCTGCCGGTATCGCAGGTATTGTCCGCCATCCTCGCAGTGGCCTCGCTGGCGCTGCTTATCATTGGGAAAGTGCGAAGAACAAAGGAAGATGACAAAAAAAGAACAATTAATAAAACAGATTGAACAGGAGAGAAAACGGCTGAATTTCCTCATTGGCAATGGAGAAAGGACGGAAAAAATCTATCAGCAGAGCCAGGTCGTGGACCGGCTGATTGAACAGTATATCGAGCTTGCCGCCGGGTAATGGGTACCGCGCGGGTCCTCGAAACTCTGTGGAAGAAAAAACAGAATACCAGAGCAAGACGGGCAGGAGGCAGTTGCACTCCGCCCGTTTTTTCTTTACCTATCCGATTCTATCCACAAGATGTTGTGACTGGCAGAAAAATATTTGAGCATATGGGGGAATTTCAAAAATTAACACTTGTTTTTTCATGAGATCTGGGTTATCATATGCACCAGGTGGTAGAAAGTGGTACTTTGTGGTGATTCTTGGGGAGATTGTGGGAGATCATTCCGCGAATCGGCACAGCGAAGAAGGTGCATCATGATGTTTATGGGTCAATACAATCATACGATTGATTCCAAAGGCAGACTGATCATCCCGGCGAAATTCAGAGAGCTTTTAGACGATGAATTTATTGTGACGAAGGGATTGGACGGATGCCTGTTTGGTTTTCCCAAAACTGAGTGGGAGATCTTCGAAGGAAAGCTGCGAAAACTGCCGCTTACACAGAAAAACGCCAGAAAATTCACACGTTTCTTTACGGGAAGCGCATCCACATGCGAGCTGGACAAGCAGGGGAGAATTCTCTTACCACAAAATTTAAGAGAATTTGCGAAGCTGGATAAGGATGTGGTGCTTTCAGGCAACGTGAATCGTATTGAAATCTGGGATAAGGCAACGTGGATTGAGTACAATGCTTACGATGATGTCGATGAGATCGCCGAGCAGATGTCAGATTTGGATTTAACCCTGTAACGCCGGACGTGTCATGGAGCGGAACTGTAGCGGATGGCAGGTGTTTCCTGCGGAACGTTATAAGACTGGCATAGTCCGCATGGGGAGGATTATATGGAGTTTCATCACAAATCAGTACTTCTGTCCGAGTGCATTGAGGAACTGCGGATAAGGCCAGATGGAATTTATGTGGATGGTACGCTTGGAGGCGGCGGTCATTCCCTGGAGATATGTAGACGGCTGACGGGCAGCGGACGGCTGATCGGGATTGATCAGGATGCGGACGCGATCTGCGCGGCTACGAGGCGTTTGGACGAGTTTAAGGACCGCGTGACGATTATACGCAGCAATTTCTGCTATATGAAGGACGAGCTCCAGAAGCTCGGTGTGGCATCTGTAGATGGAGTTGTTTTGGATCTGGGGGTCTCCTCTTACCAGCTTGACACGGCAGAGAGAGGATTTACCTATCGGGAGGACGCGCCTCTGGATATGAGGATGGATACGCGTCAGACTACCACGGCAGCGGATATTGTGAACGAGTACAGCGAGATGGAGCTTTACCGCGTCATCCGCGACTATGGGGAGGAAGGGTTCGCAAAGAACATTGCCAGACATATTGTGATCGCCCGCAAAGAAAAAAAACTGGAAACGACTGGGGAGTTAATTCATGTTATAAAAGCGGCGATACCAATGAGAGCGAGAGCTGGTGGAGGACACCCGGCCAAAAGGACATTTCAGGCTATCCGCATTGAGCTGAACCGGGAACTGGAGGTTCTGGAGGAATCTCTGGAGGGCATGGTGGATCTGTTGAACGAGGGAGGGCGTATCTGCGTGATCACCTTTCACTCACTGGAAGACCGGATTGTGAAAAATAAGTTCCGGGATCTGGAAAATCCATGTACCTGCCCGAAAGAATTTCCGGTGTGCATATGTGGAAAACAATCAAAAGGAACTGTAATTACACGCAAACCGATTCTTCCCTCACAGGAAGAGGTGGAGATAAACAGCAGGGCAAAAAGCGCGAAGCTTCGAGTTTTTGAAAGAGGGGGCAGTTATGGTAGGAACGGGATACACAAGGAGAGCTTCTTCGAACGGTCGGCGCGGACAGACGCGGACGGGAAACAGGAGCCGTAATTCCTACACTTATGTGGATGGGACAGCGGTACGTCAGCTGGATGTTGAAGAACAGACGATCCGGCGTGAGCTTTCAAATGCAAAGCCGCAGGAACACACTCCCGAGGTCAGCCCGGCCACACAGAGAAATCGGGAACGCGCGCTCCAGATGAATCTGGCCTATGTGATTTTTCTTACGGCGGCGGCGGTCATCACAGTCTTTGTCTGTGTAAATTTCCTGCAGCTGCGGGCGAGAAATACGATCCTTCAGGAGGAGGTGGCTTCTCTGGAGGCAGAGCTGGACTCCGCGATTCTGGAAAACGACTCGGAGTATAACCGCGTGATGAACAGCGTGGATCTGGAACATGTCAAAGAGGTGGCGATCAACGAACTGGGGATGCAGCTGGCTACCGCGTCACAGGTTGTGACGTATTCAGTGGAAGATGGCGACTATGTGAGACAGTATTCCGAGATACCTGCGGAGTAGGAGAATAGATTTGGCTAATCGAGTAAAAAAAGAACGCAGATTTTCAAAACGAATGCAAAAAAAGCTTCTGGCTGTTTTTGCATTCGTTTTGTGCGGATTGGTGGTTTTGCTGCTGCGCATTGCACAGATTAATATCACGGAGGGAAGCAGCTACGCAAAGCAGGTGCTTTCCCAGAATGATTATGACAGTCAGACCCTTTACGCCAGAAGAGGTGAGATCCAGGATACCAATGGCCGTGTGCTTGCCTACAGTGAAAAGGTTTACAACCTCGTGCTGGACTGCTACGCGATCAATCAGAACCAGGAGGATTATCTGGAGCCTACCATAGAAGTGCTCAGTGAATATTTTGGACTTGACGAAACGTGGCTGCGATCTCTGATCACCTCTGATGAGACGAAGGACAGCCAGTACCAGGTGCTGAAGGTAAAAGCGGAAGATGAGGACCAGTATCTGACGGAGGACGAAAAGAGCGCTTATGAGGATTATATTGACGAATATGCGGACACGTCGTCGAATGATCTGAGCGAGTCAGAAAAGGAGGAAAAGAAGAAACGATCCCTGGTGACCGGCGTCTGGTTTGAGGAAAAATATATCCGCCATTATCCGCTCGGATCGCTTGCGAGCAATACCATCGGGTTTGCGAACAGCCTGGGGGACGGGATCGTCGGGCTGGAAGCTTATTACGATGAGCAGCTGCAGGGGACGAACGGGCGTATTTTTGGCTATCTCAACGAGAATACCGAGTACCAGACCAAGACGATCGCACCGGAGAATGGCTACACCCTTGTGACAACGATAGATGTGAACATCCAGGAAATTGTGGAGGAGGCCATCGCGGAGTTTGATGAGACCTATGGCGATGACAACGACGATGGGACGGCCAAACACGGGGCCCTGAATGTCGGCGTGGTTGTGATGGATCCGAACACGGGCGGAATCCTGGCAATGGCGACCAACCAGAGCTATGATCTGGAGGATCCGGAGTCTGTCATTTATGACTGGTATACGGAATCGGAGATTGCCGAGATGAAGGAAACAGTGGCCTCTACCGATGCAAACGGCGTCGAGACGACCCAGTATACGGCAACCCTTTATGACCTGTGGGGGAATTTCTGTGTCTCGGACAGCTACGAGCCCGGATCGACCTACAAGCCGATCACCATTGCGGCTGCCCTGGAAATCGGAGCGATCACAACGAGCGATACCTTTACCTGTGACGGTGGGGAGTACATTACCGATACGGAGATCCATTGTGACGTCTACCCCGGCGCGCATGGGCTGGAAACGCTTGAGGATGCACTGGTAAATTCCTGCAATGACGCCCTGATGCAGATCGCGGCCAGGATGCATGTGTCGAATTTTCTGAAATACCAGTCCCTGTTTAATTTTGGGAAGAAGACGGGGATTGACCTTCCGAATGAATCCGCAGGTGTGATCTATACGCAGTCGACCATGAATGAGGTGGAGCTTGCGACCTGCTCCTTCGGCCAGGGCTTTACTTGTACGATGATTCAGGAGATTGCGGCTTTTTCCGCAGTCATTAACGGGGGCTACTACTACCAGCCGCATGTTGTGGACAAGATCCTCGACGAGGACGGCGCGATCGTAAAAGACAATTCCTCCCTGCTTCTGAAACAGGTCATTTCTTCCTCAACCTCGGATATTCTTAAGGAATATCTGGAGAGCGTTGTGGAGGATGGTACCGGCAAGAAAGCACGAGTGCCGGGCTACCGCGTCGGCGGGAAAACCGGTACGGCGGAAAAGATTGATACAGAAACAGGGGAACGGGCGGACGGCCTGTATCTGGTATCTTTTATCGGTGCTGCGCCGATTAACGATCCGGAGGTCGTGATCTATGTGGTTGTCGACGAGCCGAATGTGGATAATCAGGCAAGCAGCAGCTACGCACAGAACCTGTTCCAGAGCATTGCGTTGGATCTCTTTCCTTACATGGGAATTGTCGCGACGGAAGAGATTACCGACAGTCTGCTCGCCGAGCTGGGGCTGACAGAGGAAGACGTGGTTCAGACAGATTCCGTCGTCACATTCCAGGCGTTTGATTCTTATGGCAATCTGTACAATAACGCGCGTGTCGTGGATGGGCAGGTCGTAGATGAAGATGGGAATGTGATTGCGGGCGCATATATAGATGAAGATGGAACCGTGTATGACGGCTATATGAACGCGGTGTCAAGCATCGCCACGAGCAGTGACGACGAGGAAGAGGAGGAGGAAATCGCGAGCAATCCGGACATGGCGACCCCGCTCCAGGAAAGCCTGGAGGATACATCCGGCTCTACCACGGTAGATCCGACCGACATTGCGGAGGAAGAGGAAGAAGAGTAGGAACAGCATCCGATTTACCGGGAACAGGTGCCCAAAGGGGTTAGCCGGTCAATTTTGCCGGGAACAGGCGCCCAAAGGGATCAGCCGGCCGTATTTCCGGGAACAGGTGCCCAAAGGGGTTAGCCGGCCGATATGCCGGGACAGGCAAAGAGGGCAGCATGAATTTGCCTCATTGAGAATAGACTGTTATGAAGCAGGGACGTCCTCGATGGAGTGAAATTTATGCAGAAAACAAGGACCTTTCACCGCAGAAAAATTCTGTTGATTTTTATTGGCTGTATGCTGGCGCTGCTGGCTCTGGTCGGCCGACTGGCTTATCTGATGATCGCTCGTTCCGGCTATTATGTGGAGCTTGCGGATGAGCTTCATGAACGGGAACGGTCGATCAAGGCGACGCGGGGCAGGATTCTGGATCGAAATGGGACGATCCTCGCAGATAACCGGACTGTCTGCACTGTCTCGGTCATCCACAGTCAGATTACTGATGCGGAGCGGGTGATTGAAGTCCTCAGCGAAGAGCTTGGCCTGTCGGAGGAGACTGTGCGCGCACGGGTGGAGAAAAACAGCTCGATGGAGCGCGTCAAAAGCAACGTCGATAAAGAAATCGGCGATGCGATCCGCAGCTATGGCCTGGACGGTGTGAAGGTTGACGAGGACTACCGACGGTCTTATCCGTTTGGGAGTATGGCGTCGAAGGTGCTGGGATTCACCGGCTCAGATAATCAGGGGATTATCGGGCTGGAGGTACAATATGAGGACGTCCTTTCCGGGGCGCCGGGGATGATCCTGACGCTCACCGACGCACGCGGGATTGAGATCGAAGATGAAGCGGAGATGCGCGTGGAGCCGGTCGCCGGGGACGACCTGGTGATCAGTCTTGATTATAATATTCAGCAATATGTGGAACAGGCGGCATACCGCGTCCTGGAAGAAAAACAGGCGGACAGTGTTTCCATCATTGTCATGGATCCGCGGAACGGAGAGATTCTTGCGATGACAAATGTACCGGAATTTGACCTGAATGACCCGTACACGCTGACAGAACTGTACCTGGAACTGAATGATGGGGAGAAGGCTGCCCAGGAAGCGAATTCTGCGGATGAAAGTGCAGTGGCCGCTGTGGATGCGGATCCTCTTTCTGATGAGGAGCTGCAGGACGCGCTGAACCAGATGTGGCGCAACGGCTGCATCAATGACACCTACGAGCCTGGATCGACTTTTAAAATCATTACTGCGGCTGCCGGGCTGGAGGAAGGTGTGGTGACGCTTAACGATACCTTTTACTGTCCGGGTTATAAGCTTGTGGATGACCGGAGGATCCGCTGCCACAAGACGGCGGGGCATGGGTCGGAGACCTTTCTGGAGGCGGCGCAAAATTCCTGCAACCCGGTCTTTATCGAGGTCGGGCTGCGCCTCGGCGTTGCGAACTATTTTAAATACTTTAACCAGTTCGGCCTGAATGAGAAAACCGGGATTGATCTGCCAGGGGAGGCCGCGACGATCATGCACAGGGAGGAAAATGTCGGGCAGGTAGAGCTTGCCACGATTTCCTTCGGTCAGTCCTTCCAGATCACGCCGATTCAGCTGATCACGACCGCGAGCTCCATCATCAACGGCGGAACGCGCATCACGCCGCATTTTGGCGTGAGTGTAAAAGACGAGGATGGCACGCTTCTGGAAGTTTTCCAATATGCGGAGGATGAGCGGATTCTCTCCGAAGAAACCTCCAAGACCATGCGCTACCTGCTGGAACAGGTCGTGGACGGCGGTTCCGGAAAAAACGCTTATATCGAGGGATACCGCATCGGCGGGAAGACGGCCACGTCTGAGACCCTGCCGCGCGGCCAGGGCAGATATATCTCTTCCTTTATCGGGTTCGCGCCCGCCGACGATCCGCAGGTGATCTGTCTGTGCGTCATCAACAACCCGCAGGGTACTTACTACGGCGGCACCATCGCCGCGCCGGTCGTGAAGGATATCTTTGAGAACATCCTGCCCTATCTGGGGATTGAGAAGGCAGTGGTCAGTGAGCAGTAGCTGGCTGGCAGCGGCCGGAAACCGGGTTGCGCAGACGGGCAGTTTGTGGTAAAAATAGAGGAGCCTGCACAAGGTAAAATAAAACGACTTGCGCAGGCGGACAGGAATTGAAAATGTTCCTGTCTGATAAATACCATATTTTAAGCTCCGGCTGATCCGGGGCAGGAGAGGAGCGGCAGGAAGATGAATCCTGATATTTTTATTCCGTTATTTGCGGCATTTGCGGTGAGTGTGATCCTGAGTCCTTTTGTGATTCCGTTTCTGCGGAAGCTGAAGGTCGGACAGACGGAGCGCGAGGAGGGCGTGCAGTCCCATCTGCAGAAAACCGGTACGCCGACCATGGGCGGCGTGATTTTTCTGATCAGCATTACGGTTATTTCTCTTTTTTATGTCGGACGCTATCCAAGGATTATCCTGGTACTGTTTCTGATACTGGGATTTGGGCTGATCGGTTTTCTGGACGACTATCTGAAGGTCGTGATGCACCGCTCGGACGGGCTGTATCCGAAGCAGAAAATGCTCGGCCAGTTTATTGTGACGACGATTTTTATAGTCTATCTCTGGGTAATGGACAAGTCCTGCCTGGAACTGCTCATCCCCTTTACCGGCGGCTTTATGCTGACAGGGGATTCCTTTGGCGGGCTGTTCCAGTATCTGGCGGTGCCGCTCGCTTACTTTGTGATCATTGGGACAGTCAACGGGGTTAACTTTACCGACGGGTTGGATGGGCTCGCGAGCAGTGTGACGCTGATGGTGGCGATCTTTTTCACGGCGGCGTCCATGATGCTTGATGGCGGCATTGAGCCGATCACAGCTGCGGTAGCGGGCGCGCTGATCGGTTTTCTTCTGTTTAATGTCTATCCGGCGCAGGTATTCATGGGGGATACCGGCTCTCTGGCTCTTGGCGGATTTGTCGCAGGAAGCGCATATCTGCTTCGGCTGCCGATCTTTATTTTGATGATTGGGCTGATCTACCTGATAGAGGTGCTCTCCGTCATCATTCAGGTTACTTATTTCAAAAAGACAGGTGGGAAACGTTTTTTCAAGATGGCGCCGATCCACCATCACT
The DNA here is from genome assembly GCA_021203145.1 of Lachnospiraceae bacterium. Taxonomy (GTDB): domain Bacteria; phylum Bacillota; class Clostridia; order Lachnospirales; family Lachnospiraceae; genus Choladousia. Next base: position 48,354 of record JAJQBS010000008.1, read on the forward strand.
TTGAGCTTTGCGGGTGGTCGGAGACCAGAATTGTGACAGTATTTGCGGTCGTGACCGCGTTTCTGTGCCTGCTGGCGCTGTATGCGCTGGGCTGAGAAGGGAGATAAGAAGCGATATGGATTTTACAAATTGCCGCGCCCTTGTCTTTGGCGCAGGAATCAGCGGGATCGGCGCAGTACGTCTGCTTATGCAGAAAAAGACTGCCTCGGTGATCTTGTATGATGGGAATGAGAAGCTGGATGAGAATGATCTGCAGAAAAAGGCGACAGACTCGCTGACGGTTGACGCGGCGAGACTGCACGTGTGCCTGGGTGCGCTTCCGGCGGATCTGATGGGTGAAATCGACCTGGTCATTTTAAGTCCGGGGGTGCCGACAGACTTGCCTCTGGTGAATGAGCTGCGGGAGAGAGGAATTCGCATCTGGGGAGAGGTCGAGCTTGCCTGGGAATGTGGCAGGGGCGATGTGCTGGCCATCACCGGTACGAATGGCAAAACGACAACGACCAGCCTGCTCGGCGAGATTATGGAGAATTATGTAGAGTTCCTGAAATCTCCTGTGACAGACGGAAGCATTTTGGACAATCCTGAAAAGAACGCGCAGGAGTGTGAGGGATTGCCCCGGAAGGATCGCGTATTTATCGTTGGTAATATTGGCAATCCTTATACGGAAGCGGCCTGGCAGACGACGGAGGATTCCATTACAGTTGCGGAGATCTCGAGCTTCCAGCTGGAGACCATTGAACATTTTGAGCCGAAGGTAAGCACGATCCTGAATATTACGCCGGATCACCTGAACCGCCACCATACCATGGAGGAGTATATACGTGTCAAGGAGCTGATCACAAAAAATCAGGGCGGGGAGGATACCTGCATTCTGAATTACGAGGATGAGGTTCTCCGGGAATTTGGAAAGACGCTGAAGTCGAAGGTCATTTACTTCAGCAGTCTGCATAAACTGGATAAGGGGATCTATCTTGACGGGGATAGCATCTGCTTTGCCGATGGGGAGAGCGTAACGGTGCTTTGTTCTGTGAATGAGCTGAATATTCTCGGCCGCCATAATCATGAAAATGTCATGGCCGCCGCCGCGATGGCGATTATGTACGGTGTCCCGTACGACGTGATCCGAAAAAGCGTCCGAAGCTTTCAGGCTGTAGAACACCGGATTGAGTTTGTGGCGGAGAAACAGGGGGTAGCTTATTACAATGACTCGAAGGGAACCAATCCGGACGCGGCGATCAAGGGTATCCAGGCGATGAACCGCCCGACCCTGCTGATTGGCGGAGGCTATGACAAGAACTCCTCTTATGAGGAATGGATACAGGCATTTGATGGGAAGGTGCGGTATCTGGTACTGATCGGACAAACGAGAGAGAAGATTGCCACGGCGGCAAAAAAATGCGGCTTTGAGAACTGTGTGCTGGCGGATTCTCTGGAAGAAGCCGTGACGTTCTGTGCGGAACAGGCGAGGAACGGGGACGCGGTGCTGCTCTCTCCGGCGTGCGCAAGCTGGGGAATGTTCCCAAATTATGAGGTACGAGGCAGACGGTTTAAGGAACTGGTAAATCAGCTGGATGAATGAGGTGAGGATCTGATCAGACATTCCATTATGGAAAAAGAAGATTCTATTTTACTTCTGCTGGTGCTGTTGCTTGGCGGATTCGGCCTGGCAGTTCTGTACAGTGCAAGCTCGTACAATGGGCAGGTTCGCTTTGGCGATTCGGCCTGGTACTTAAAAAAACAGCTTTTTGCGATGACACTGGGGCTTGCCGTGATGGTCGGCGTTTCCCATGTCGATTACCACGCGCTGAAACGAATTTCAGGGCCTGTATACCTGCTCTCGATAGCGCTTTCCGGCGCGGTGCTGCTGTTTGGGGACGCGTACAATGGCTCCAGACGCTGGCTGTCCATCGGACCGCTGTCTTTTCAGCCTGCGGAGTTTGCAAAGCCTGCCGTCATATTGCTGCTGGCCGGTCTGGTTGATTCCATGCATCATAAACATCAGGGGGCGATGATCGCGGCCGTTTTTGGGATGGTGCTGCCGATCGTCGCCCTGGTGGGAACGAACAATCTGAGTACAGCGGTGATTATTCTCGGAATTGCGGTGATTATGATATTTATATCAAATCCAAGGTATCTTCCATTTCTCTGGATGATTTTCGCAGGCGCCATCTTTCTCGGGCTTTTTTTAAGCCTGGAATCCTACCGCCTGGAGCGGTTGGCAATCTGGAGAAACCCGCAGCTTTATGTTATTGACTCGCAATAACCGCACATAAAAGAAAGATTTTCTAAAAATTG
>JAJQBS010000084.1:0-2127 GCA_021203145.1 Lachnospiraceae bacterium
AACTACGGAGTAAATTTTCCGTAGTTAGTCCCAAAAAACACGGAGTTATCGTCTACAAAAGAAGGATAATAGGAGGTAAAATACATGAAACTGGGAACCACAGAATTACTAATCATTCTTGCGATCGTCGTTGTTCTTTTCGGGCCGAGCCAGATTCCGAAGCTGTCAAAAATGTTCGGAAAGGCCACGAAAAACTTTCGCGACGGCATGAAGGAGGATGATAACAGTTCGGATGACAGTCATAAAGCTGATACAACGGAGTCATGATGAATAACCACAAAAAACAAAAATCCGGACAGAGCGGCTCCATGCCCCTCTCAGGGCATCTGCGGGAATTGCGAAACCGGCTGGCGGTCTGTATGGGGACATTGGTTGCCGCTTTTTTGGTCGCACTGTATTTTTCTCCGGATCTGATCGAATTCCTGACCAATATGGGAACCGTTTATGGCTATGAATTTGTCTACATCGCTCCACAGGAATTGCTGATGCAGCAGTTTTCCATCGCGCTTATCGCAGGAGTGTGCATTTGCCTGCCTGTGATTCTTTATCACATATGGGCATTCATTCAGCCTGGCCTGAAGACAAACGAAAACTCGCTGTTTCTTGCTGCCATTATTTCCGGACTTATCTGCTTCGTGATCGGCATTCTTTTTGCTTACAGGGTTATGCTCCCATTTATGCTGAAGTTTCTGATTGATATCAGCTCGGGAAGCGGAATCACGGCTTCCATCAGTGTGAAAGAATACCTGAGTTTTCTGCTGACGATTTTTCTGGTATTTGGCATCATCTTTGAAATGCCTGTTGTATCCGTACTTCTCACGCAGATGGGTCTTTTAAAGGTCGAATGGATGAAAAAAGGCTTCCGGCCCGCCATCATCGTGATTTTTTTTGTTGCTGCGGTCGTGACACCGCCTGACATCATATCGCAGACCATGGTCGCGCTGCCGATGATTCTGCTCTACCAGCTCAGCATCCTGCTCTCTTCTCTTCTTCTGAGGTTCCGGCGCAAAAAGAGGGTGCAGGCAGATTCAGAGGAAGATGCAGAAACAGATTCAGAGGCAGATTAAAAGAAGGATTCAAAGCACTTTATCAATAATTAATCATCAGGAAAGGAAAAAAATATGGGGAAAGAACTAATTTCACGCACTACCTTCATTAAGGGCGTGACAGCCTGCGTGGTTGTCGCCGCCAGTCTGGGTATTCTGACAGTCGGGGAATATTCCGTCAATTCGTCGGAAGGAAGTACGGCCACATCCTCGACATCCGTCGGCTCAGCAAGTTACACGCCTGGTACATATACTGCCACATCGGCAGGTATCAGCAGCGACGTAACTGTGACCTGTACGTTTGACGAAGGAAGCATTACTGACATCGCGGTTGATGTCTCCGGGGAAACTGCCGGTTTAGGAGCCGATATCGGAGATGAAATGATCGAGAAGTTCCTCTCGGCACAAAGCGCCTCCGTGGACGGAGTTTCTGGCGCAACCATCACCTCCGACGCATTGAAATCGGCTCTGGAGGACTGCATCGCGCAGGCAACGGGCGGCACTGATGGCGGGGATACCGGAACGGAAGCTGAAACTGAGACGGAAGCCGGAACTGAGGCTGCGGAAACGGAGACCGCTGATGCTGATACTGCTGAAACCGAGACCGCTGATGCTGATACTGCTGAAACCGAAGCCACCGAAACGGAGACCGCTGATGCTGAGGCTGTTGGTACAGAATCCGCTGATACAGAAGAAGAAACAAGTACTGCTTCTTCTGGCAACACCTATACTCCCGGAACCTACACAGCTGCTGCTGCCGGAATTTCAAGCGACGTAACTGTCACGATCTCCGTAGATGAAGAAAGCATCCTCTCCGTCGAATGCGATGTTTCCGGAGAAACTGCCGGCATCGGTGCTGATATCGGCGACGAAATCAGTGAACAGATTTTAACCGCCCAGTCCGCGGACGTGGACGGTGTTTCGGGTGCTACTGTTACTTCTGACGCAGTGAAAGCCGCGGTGGCAGACGCATTAGCACAGGCAATGAGCGGCACTGCTGCTGTTTCCGAGGATGTGGAGGCCGAGACCGAAGCTATTGAAACGGAAACCGTTGAAACCGAAGCTGCGGAAACGGAAGCCG